>JAFBAF010000152.1 GCA_019247895.1 Parafilimonas sp.
TAATTTGCAATTTTTTTAATATTGAAATTGTGATAAGCTTTTCTAAATGCAGCTTCTTTTTTTAAAACAGTTTCCCAACTCAATCCTGCCTGGTTAATTTCTAAAAGTAAGCGGCCAAATAATTCATTATCGTCATGAATTGGAAAACCATAATGATTATCATGATAATTTTTATGCAAAGTTTTTCTTTCGGGGAGTTGTATTGTTTCTATATAACTGCAATAAGACACTATAATAATTATTTATTCCGCCTACTGCGGGTGATGAAGTTGCTGACAGTATTAAAATTTTACCAATAAACCGGCGCCAAATAAAGATTGCACTTGCAAACCTGGGGCATCTAAATGGGGACCAAATTGCCTTACGTCATCATCATAAATTAAAGTAAGGCTATAGGTTGCAGCTAACCAGCTTGAAATTTTTGCGGCAAACAAATTTGTCATATAAAGATCAACATTTTGAGGGTTATGTTTATAATTAGAAAACAAATCAAGCTTGCCTGTATAAGTAACTGATTTACCCAAATTAGTAATGTAATTTATGGATGCGTATGCTCCAAACTGGAAATCATGTCTTTCATTAGGCGCAACCCCGTATTTAGTTGAAAGAACTGTATCTTTTACGAACGTCCATCTCGCCGCAACCGGGGATACGAATATGGAAAGGTTTTTTACAGGGTGATAATCAATTCCAGGCGTAAGCAGTATATATGCCGGAGCGAAAAAATCAGAAGTATAAATTTTTGTAGTAGCATCAGGATAATCATACCCTTTAAAAAATTGAGTTCTTATATCAAACAATGCACTAAAATTGAGTTTCGAATTTAACGCATAACCATATTTTGAAAGCAGTTCAACACGATCATCATTTTTACGTGTACCGAGGCTGGTTGTTTTTACGTAACCAAGATTCCATGCAAGCTGGTTATCCCAACTGTGCCTGTCTTTTTTATAAAATGCGTAAATGCTCAGCATTGAATTAACTGCAATTGAAAATTTTTCCCCGCCGGCAGCCCAATTGCTTAATGAACCCTGTGCAATATTCAAACTGAAGATGCCGCCTGTTTTCCAAATTTTAGGAATAGTGTCATTTGGGTCTTTTGTTATTGTTTTGGCGGATTCAGTTTTAAGGTTTTGAATGGTAGCGTCTTGCGAGAAAGCATTGTAAAAAGGGGACAGCAAAAACAAGAGTAGCAGTTTTTTCATAGCGTTTTATTTATGTAAACAATGTATAGTAACTCAATTTATACAAAATTTGAATATTTACATAATTGAAGTTATGCCTCAATTCGTTTTTATGCAAAAGAGCTTTATTTTACCGTAAACACAAAAAAAGAGGATGCACTATTGGCATCCTCTTTATAAAACAGGAAAGATTGAAACTACTTTTTACCAGCAATTGCTTTTATCGAATCCTGGTGCATCTGTACTACAGGCAATGTTTGTGTTGCAAAATTTTTCAGGTCTGCGTCTTGTAAATCTTTTGTTCCTTTCGTTAATTTATCAACTGCGTTTTTATGTCCATCCAACATATCATCCATGTAAGCTTTATCAAAGTCTTTTCCTGCATCTTTTTTATTTAAATTATCTAATTTCTTTTTAGAAGCATCACTTAAATCGGCCGGTAATGTAATATTTTTAGCAGCTGCTAATTGCTTTAACTGATCGTTTGCTTTAGAATGGTCTGTAACCATCATATCAGCAAAGCTCTTCAATCTTGGATTAGTGGCTTTTGTTTGAGCAACTTTGCTTAATTCAACTTCCGTCATACCGGCGTTTGCAATATCAACTGCCCAATCTGCATCTTCCTGCGAAACGGGAGCAGATGACATTTTAGCTGAAGTATCACCGTTGTTCATAGAGTTGCTGTCCGGCAACATGCTATCATTCATGTCTTTAGCGCTGTCTGTACTGTTACTGCTTGATGAACTGCTGTTACATGCAACAAAAACGCATAGACAACCAATAACAAGAATGCTAAGTAGCTTTTTCATAATTTATATTTTTTATTTTGAGATGTTGTTAAAACAATCTCTTTTGTTGCAAACGCTAAGCCAACTCATTTAATTGGGCTGCTATTTTTTTATAATCTGTTTGTTTTAGTAACATGTAGATAATTTTACTCTCATTTATAACTTATTTTTAATTCATAAGTTATAAATGTGATGGCATTGTTTTAGCATCGTTTATAAAAAAATTATGGCTAAAAAAACAATGAATATCGATCTGAGAGATTCTGAAAAGGACACTGAAAAATTAAAACAGGAAAAGGCCACGCTTGATTTACCCGATGTAAAGGATATTCCGGGTCAGGAAAATATCCATGTTCCTGAGTTACGTGAAATGGCTGATACCACTGCATCTTCTGATGATGAGGAAGGTGTTGGGATATTTGGGGATGATGATGATGCGGAATACTCAAGTGATCGTTTGCCTGTTGGCGAAGAATTAGATGAAAATGACCTGATCATTGGTGATGATGAAGAATTGGAAGCAGATCTGGATGAAAAAGAAACTGATGATGAAGAAAGCGATGATGATTTAGATGTAACCGATGATATAGTTGATGAAGATTTTGCCGTTACAGAAGATGAAAAAATTGCTTTGGAAAGAACAGAAAATTTAGATACACAAGACAATGAAAATTTGTATCGTTCAGAATTGGACAATACAGACTTTGATGGTGAAAAGCTTAATGAAGATGATGGCGACATTTCAGGAAAGGATCTTGATGTTCCGGGTGCTGAAGAAGATGACGAAAATGAAGATATAGGCGAAGAAGATGAAGAAAACAATGAATACAGTTTAGGCGATACTGAATAAACTTTCATACTGCCAAACTTTGTATAGTTTTGCCCGCAAATTTTTTTCATGCGACCTATACAGATGGTGGATTTGAAAACCGAGTATCAACGATTAAAAAAAGAAATTGATACAGCGGTTATTGAGGTTATTGAAAGCGCTGCTTTCATCAATGGCAAACCTGTTCAGGATTTCAGCAAGGCACTGGCTCAATATCTTAATGTAAAACATGTTATTCCCTGCGCTAACGGAACCGATGCTTTACAAATTGCTATGATGGCTTTGGGGTTAAAACAAGGTGATGAAGTGATCACACCATCCTTTACTTATATTGCTACAACAGAAGTTGTGGCGCTATTGAGCTTAAAACCTATTTTCGTTGAAGTTGATAAACAAACTTTTAATATTAATATTGATAGTTTGCGTAAAGCTATTACACCAAAAACTAAAGCAATTGTTCCTGTTCATTTATATGGTCAAAGCTGCGATATGGAAGCCATCATGGAAGTTGCAAACGAACATAATTTATTTGTGATTGAAGACAATGCTCAATCTATCGGCGGTGATTATTATTTCAAAGATGGAACATCTAAAAAAACAGGAACAATCGGAACTATCGGAACAACATCTTTTTATCCTGCAAAAAATTTAGGTGCGTATGGCGATGGCGGTGCCATCTTTACAAATGATGATGCGTTGGCGCAGCAATTAATGATGATCGCTAATCATGGCCAAAGCAAAAGATATTATCATGACGTAGTTGGGTGTAATTCAAGATTGGATACTTTGCAGGCAGCTATTCTTAGTATTCGCTTGCAGCATTTAGATGAAAATATCAATGCACGCATAAAAGTTGCCGATTTTTACGATAATGCCTTTAAAGATCATGCTGTAATTAAAACGCCTTTCAGAGATAAAAATAACAAGCATGTATTTCATCAATACACTTTAATATTAAATTCTGATAAAGCGGGTTTGAGAGATGAATTGAGTATGTATTTAAGTGAAAATAAAATTCCAAACATGATCTATTATCCTGTACCCGGTCACAGGCAAAAAATGTTTGAAAGCTTTGATGCAGCCGCATTTAATTTACCAATTACTGATTGGTTAACGGAGAGAGTAATCTCTTTGCCAATGCACCCGGAACTGGATGAAGAACAATTATCATTTATAACACAAACCACTTTGAATTATTTTAACCGTAATTAATAAACGGTAATATTGCATTGCGTTTAATTAAGCTTGCTGATTTTTAATTCGTACCAGAATAAAACTGCAAAAAATTTTTATGAGTAAGAAAAAGATTTTGATTACCGGCGCTGCCGGTTTTTTAGGTTCACATTTATGCGACAGGTTTATTAAAGAAGGCTATCATGTAATCGCAATGGATAATTTGATTACGGGCGATCTTCGCAACATTCAGCATTTATTTCCTTTAAAAGATTTTGAATATTATCATCATGATGTTTCAAAATTCATTCATATTCCAAATCATCTTGACTACATTTTACATTTTGCTTCGCCGGCAAGCCCGATTGATTATTTAAAAATTCCCATTCAAACCTTGAAAGTTGGTTCTTTGGGCACACATAATTGTTTGGGTTTAGCAAAAGAAAAAAAAGCAAGAATTCTTGTCGCATCCACAAGTGAGGTTTATGGAGATCCGCAGGTACATCCTCAAACGGAAGAATATTGGGGAAATGTAAATCCTGTTGGTCCGCGTGGTGTGTACGATGAGGCAAAACGTTTCCAGGAAGCTATGACGATGGCTTATCACACCTATCATGGCGTTGAAACAAGAATTGTTCGCATCTTTAATACTTATGGTCCGCGTATGCGTTTGAATGATGGCCGTGCTTTACCCGCATTCATCGGGCAAGCTTTGCGTGGCGAAGATCTTACTGTATTTGGTGATGGTTCGCAAACACGTTCTTTTTGTTATGTTGATGATTTGGTAGAAGGCATTTATCGTTTGTTGCTGAGCGATTATGCAATGCCGGTTAACGTTGGTAATCCAAATGAAATTTCATTAAAGGATTTTGCCGAAGAAGTATTGAAATTAACCGGTGCATCAGTTAAAATTATCTATAAACAATTACCGGTTGATGATCCTAAACAAAGACAGCCAGACATTACCAAAGCAAAAAACATTTTGGGTTGGGAACCAAAAGTTGGAAGAGCAGAAGGCTTGAAAAAAACGTTTGAATATTTTAAAAACCTGCCTAGCGAAGAATGGTTTAAGTTGCCAAAAGAGTTTACAAAACAGAAATGACAATCTTAGTTTCAGGTAAGAATGGACAGTTAGGAAAAGAGTTGCAGGACATTGCATCCGCTGATTCAACTCATAAATTTGTTTTTTTTGATCGCGAAGAATTAAATATCGCAGATAAAAATGTATTGCAATACGCATTTGAAAATTATCAACCATCATTCTTTATAAATTGTGCTGCATACACCGCAGTTGATAAAGCTGAGACAGAACAAGAGCAAGCTTATTTAATAAATGCAGAAGCAGTTGGCAATATTGCAAAACAGTGTCAACAATCCAACACAAAGCTTATCCATATTTCCACTGACTATGTTTTTAATGGAAAAGGAACTTCTCCATATAAGCCAGATGATAAAACTGACCCTGTTAATTATTACGGTTATACAAAATTGCTTGGAGAACAATTAGCCATCAATAATAATCCAAACACAAATATCATCCGCACATCATGGGTGTATAGTAAGTATGGAAACAACTTTGTAAAAACCATGTTGCGTTTAATGAAAGAACGCAAGGAAATTAATGTAGTGAATGACCAGCGTGGTTCGCCGACGTACGCAAAAGATTTGGCGGAAGCGATTCTTGAAATAGTGGATAGTGAGCAGCTAACAGTAAACAATTCACTACTCACCACTCACCGCTCACCAATCTATCATTTCAGCAACGAAGGCATCATCTCATGGTACGATTTTGCTGTTGCAATAAAAGATATTAAACAATTGGATTGTGTTGTAAATCCTATTCCAACAACATCGTATCCAACACCTGCAAAGCGCCCTGCTTATTCGGGTTTAGACAAAACAAAAATTGCAAACACATTCAACATACACCTAAAAGATTGGAAACAAAGTTTAAATGAATGTTTACGGGCTTTATAAATGATGTCTTATTTTTAATTATTCATTTTTAATTTTTAATTGATATGTCTTACTGGCTTGTAAAATCGGAACCTGATGCTTATAGCTGGCAACAATTGGTAAAAGACAAAGAAACATCATGGGATGGCGTTAGAAATTTTGCGGCCCGCATTCATTTAAAAGCAATGAAAAAAGGTGATGAAGTTTTTTATTATCACAGCAATGAAGGAACAGAAATTGTTGGCATCGCAAAGGTTGCAAAAGAGTTTTACCAGGATCCGACGACCGATGATGATAAATGGGTTTCTGTAATGCTGAAGCCGGTAAAAACTTTAAAAAAACCGGTATCGCTTGCTGATATAAAAGCCAACAAAAAATTACAGAACATGGCGCTTGTAAGAATTGGAAGACTATCTGTGCAACCTGTTACTGAAGAAGAGTGGAATATTATTTTGGAGATGGGAGGGATGAAATAAAATAGCTTGTTTGTTGCAATCATTTTACTTTCTTTTAACTTGTTTCATTGGTTACAAAAATTACAATGCAGTAATTAATTCTTTGCAGGCTTGCAATTTTCTTTTCACAATTAAAATTTTTAAGAAAACAATTTATCGCCGTTGAATACAGCAGTATAAACTATTGTTTAAAAATTATTCAGCACAAAAATCAAAACAAATAATTGCATAAATAATAAGCCTGTATTTATGCAATTGATTTCTTTCACGCATCTCATTCATTACCTTCAAATCAACATTACATGAAACGCTATATTTATTACATGGCAATATTTGCCATGAGCATAATTCTTTTTGCCTGTGCTAAAAATCCGCAGGAGCTAAAAACGCAGGATAATCAAATTGGATCAACAACATCCGATACAACCGCACTTGGTATATTCAATACGCCACAAACTGCAGAAAAAACTATTCAGGACAAACCCGGAGATATAAAGCAAAACAATAAGCCGCCGGTGAACAATGTTCCGCATGATAATAGTGATTGGGATAAAAAAATTCTTAAAACCGCAGATATACAATTGCAATTAGATGATTATAAAAAGTTCAATACAAGCATTCATTCATGCTTAAAAAATTTCGGTGCTTATGTAGCAGATGAAAAACAAACTGAAAATGAGTATAGAATTGAAAATTTAATTACGATTAAAGTTCCCGTTGACCAGTTTGATAATCTTGTGAATTCTTTTGCAGGCGATGGAATTAAAGTAACTGAAAAAAACATTTCCAGTGATGATGTTACCGGTGAAGTGGTAGATACTAAAGCACGCATGCAGGCAAAAACGGCTGTGCGTGATAAATATATTGCTTTATTAAAGCAGGCAAAAAATATGAACGAGATATTGCAGGTTCAAAATGAGATCAATGATATACAGGAAGACATTGAAGCAGCAAATGGAAGAGTAAATTATTTGCAGCATGCTTCAACTTACAGTACAATCAACCTCGATTATTTTCAATATATAAACGGGCGAACTGCTGATGATGCAACACCGGATTTCTTTACAAAACTTTCAAATGCGTTCAGCAGGAACATCAGTAATAACAGGCTTAGTTTTATTCTGCATTAGCATTTGGCCAATTATATTGATCGTTGTTGTTATTATAATTTATTTGAAACGAAAACCAGGAAAACCTGTAAAAGCCTAAAAACAAAAAGCCTCGCATTAACACGAGGCTTTTGTTTAAATAGTTTAAAAAGTTATATTACAAATCCATCCGGCAGCACCGCATTTTTCTTTACAACAACAATTCCATCTTTTACAGTGTATAAAGTATGATCAACATTTTCAAGATGATCACCGCCATTTATGCGTACATCATTACCAATGCGGCAATTCTTATCAATGATTGCATTCTTTATATAACACCTGTCGCCAACACCAATGCGCGGCACACCGGTTCTGTTATTCTCATCCATCTGCTCAATGGTTTCATAAAAATCATTACCCATTAAATAACTATTTACAATTGTGCTGCCGTGGCCTACCCTTGACCGAATACCCATCAATGTATTTTCAACGCGGCTTGCCAAAATAATACAGCCTTCTGCTATCATTGTTTTTTCTAAGGTAGTACCACTAATTTTTGCGGGCGGCAACATGCGTGCACGCGTATAAATAGGCTTTGCACTATCAAACAAATTAAAAACAGGAATGTCTGAAGTTAATGCAAGGTTGGCTTCAAAAAATGAATAAATATTTCCTATATCTGTCCAATAGCCATCGTATTGATAACTCACTACTGTATGCGCAGCAATAGATGAAGGAATGATCTCTTTGCCAAAATCTTTTGCATCAGGATGTTTATTCAGCAACAAATCATTCATAAGAGTGCGACTGAAAATATAGATGCCCATTGAAGCAAGGTAAACCTTGCCTTGTTGCTGCATCTGTGCACCGGTATCACTCACCCATTCATCCAATACATCTGCTTTTGGCTTTTCGATAAATGAAGTAATATGATTTTGGTCATCTGTTTTCATAATACCAAATTCTGTTGCATCTTTCGCTGCAACAGGAATAGTTGCAATAGAAAGATCGGCACCGCTTTGAATATGGCTGTTGATCATGTCGCAAAAATCCATTTGATATAACTGGTCACCACTTAATACAAGAATATAATCAAAATCATTATTACGAATATGCCTTAACGATTGACGTACCGCATCGGCAGTTCCCTGGAACCAACCGGGATTGTCTGGTGTTTGTTCCGCAGCCAAAATATCAACAAAGCCCGAACTGAAATTGCTGAAGAGGTATGTGTTTTTTATGTGTTTGTTTAATGAAGCTGAATTGAATTGTGTAAGTACAAATATGCGGTTAATATCAGAATTGATACAATTGCTGATAGGAATATCGACGAGCCTGTATTTACCCGCAATTGGCACAGCTGGCTTTGAACGGGCTGCTGTTAAAGGATATAATCTTGTGCCTGCGCCTCCGCCAAGAATAACTGCTATTACTGACTGTGATAGTGATGCCATATAATTTGATTTGTATTCTTTTATAAAGGTATTTTTATAAGCGTTAAGTTGAGTTTAAAACTTCAAACTTTGATAAATATTCAAATATTGTTGCACTGATTTTTCCCAACTGTTATCAATTTGCATCATGTGTTTGCGCATACGGTTTAATCCATCAGGATCATCATAATACAAACCCACCGCACGGCTTACCGCATGCACAATATCACCAATGCTTGCATTATTAAAGCGAATGCCCCAACCTTGCCAATCGCCCATATCAGTTACTGTATCTATTAAACCACCGGTGCTTCTAACCATCGGCACAGTGCCATATCGCATGGCATACATTTGATTCAATCCACAAGGTTCAACCCGGCTTGGCATTAGTAAAAAATCTGCTCCCGCATACATGCGATGGCTAAGTGCTTCGTTATAACCAATTACAACATTATAATTAGCAGGAAAACTTTGTGCCAGTTGTTTTAGCTGCCATTCAACATGCGGTTCACCACTGCCCAATACCAAAAAATTTACAAACCCCTGCATGCTGTACATTGATGAAACAATCGCGTCTGGTAAAAGGTCTGCGGCTTTTTCACCAACTAATCTTCCTATAAAAACGATTAATGGTTTTTGCGGGTTAAGATTGAACTCTTTGCATAGAGCAGCCTTATTCTTCTGCTTATTTTCTTCAACAGTATCTGCATCAAAATTCAATTCAATAAAACTGTCGGTTGCGGGATTCCATACATCACTATCAATGCCATTTAATACACCGGTGCATTTGCCTCTTTCATATTCAAACAATGCTTCAAGACCATTTGAATTAAAGCGTAATTCTTCCATATAACTCCAGCTTACAGTAGTCACTTTCCATGCATTTTTTACCGCTGATGCAAGCGGGTTTATAGTGCTATTCCATTCAAGCAAGCCTCCCTTCCATGCATCCCAACCTGGAATTAAATTGCTTTGGTCCCATCCCATCCAACCCTGGTATTGTGCATTATGAATAGTTAGCACTGTTGGTATATCTGAAAGTTTGTTGTAATCGTAACAATATTTCATCATGAAAGGCACAAGCCCAACATGATAATCGTGGCAATGCACCACATCAGGTTTATGTTGCCAATGGCTTAACCAATTAATAAAAGCAATTTGAAATGCCACATATCGTTTTGTGTCATCAGCATAACCATATATATTTTCACGATCAAGCAATCCGTTTATATCAATTAAAAAAAGATCGAAGCCAAGCGTGTTATGCCTTTCTTTAATTACCGTAAAGTCGAAATGCCAGTCTGCAAGATTTACGGAACCTTTAAAATCTACATCCCATTCGTGCTGGTATAAAAATTTAGTGCGAAACATTGGCATTACCACTTTTGCATAATGGCCCATTTTGGTTTGATATTTTGGCAATGCACCAACAACATCGCCTAAACCACCGGCTTTTGCCACCGGGTAACATTCAAAACTCAGGTGAATTATTTCCATGCAATCATTTATGAATTAAAGATAGCAGTGCTGTTTTTGTTATCAATCTTATCAGCACAATAAAGCTAAACTATTTCTTTAGCAAGATAGAAATCAAATTAAGTATTGTTACAAACCCTATAAAATATTCAGATGAAATTTTTAGAATGATGATGAGTATTTTCATTCTTTATAACGCGCCATTATTAAATTTTTGAAAAGATAAAAATCTGATTACTTTTAAACGTTTATTATATTACTTAATTAAATAACGATAAGCAAGCAAATGGAAAGCAATATTTTTTTAGGTGAACCTACCGAAGCTACTATAGGAAAAATTCAACCGATTAAAACTAATACAGGTGCCCTTGCAACTTTAGTGATTGTATTTTTTTTCTGGGGATTTATCGCTGCGAGTAATAGCATCTTTATTCCTTTTTGTCGCACACATTTTCAATTAACACAATTCGAATCTCAACTTATTGGCTCCGCTTTTTATGGAGCATATTTCATTGGTTCATTGATCTTATACCTGGTGTCCAGCATTGTTAAATATGATATCTTAAATAAGATCGGCTATAAAAAGGGAATAATATACGGATTATTTATTTCAGTTATTGGTGCATTGGCAATTATACCTTCAGCAAACGCTAATTCATTTCCATTAATTCTTGTTTCATTCTTTATCGTTGCTTTAGGATTTTCACTTCAGCAAACCGCTGCACAACCCTTTGCAATTGCTTTAGGCGATCCTGCTACCGGTTCTCACAGATTAAACTTTGCGGGCGGCATAAACTCTTTGGGTACTACATTAGGACCAATTATTGTTAGTTTCTTTTTGTTTGGAGGCGTTGGAAGTGAACCAAAAGAAGTAACTGTAACAAACATTAATAATCTTTATCTTATTGTAGCCAGTGTATTTGCTGCTGTAGCCTTATTCTTTGCTTTTTCAAAACTTCCGGACGGGAAAAATGATGCAAAATTTGAAGGTTCGATGAAAGCTGCTTTTTCATTAATAGCAATGACGGTTATTCTCGGTATTTTAATTACGATTGGACAATTAACAACAGCAGGAAAGCTTCCCTTGTTGGTTATTGCGTTTTTAGCTGTTATATCAATTTTATTTTATTCAAATAACAGTGCTATTAAAAATAATTCTGGTTGGGGCGCGATGAGATACCCGCAGCTGATATTTGGCATGCTCGGCATTTTTTTATATGTTGGCGTTGAAGTTACAATTGACAATAATTTCGGCGCATTATTAAAAACCCCCGGCTATATAACACAAAGTGGTTTGCTTGATAGCCAGATATCAAAATATATTTCTCTTTATTGGGGAAGTTTAATGATTGGAAGATGGACGGGTGCAATAAGTGTATTTAATCTTTCTAAAACAGGCAAACGAATTGCAACTATTGTTGTGCCTTATATTGCTTTTGCTGTGATACTTTTTGTAAATAAATTATATGGCAACGACATTACTGACCTTTTACCTTATGCCGGTGTGATTGCAATTGCTATTATCGCATTCTTCTTTGGCCAGGAAAAGCCGGTAAAAACATTATTGACACTTGCGTTACTTGCAACATTTGCAATGTTGTTTGGTGTTATGACGAAAGGAATAGTATCAGTTTATGCATTTATGGCCGGCGGACTTTGCTGTTCAATTATGTGGCCTTGTATATTTTCATTAGGTGTAGCCGGGTTAGGAAAATACACAAGCCAGGGTTCTGCATTCTTAATTATGATGATTTTGGGCGGTGCCGTAATTCCTCCATTCCAGGGCGCAATTGGTGATACGCCTTCTGTTGGTATGCATGAATCTTATTTGGTCGCGGCAGCATGTTTTGCTTGTCTTGCTTTTCTTGCCTTAAAATTAAGAAGCGTATTAAAAGCGCAGGGCTTAGACTTTGATACGCAGATCGGCGGCGGGCATTAAACAATTTACAATTTATTATTGTTGTTGGCACAAAACTAAAAATCGTAAATCTAAAATCATAAATCGTAAATAGAAAATGGCTTCTTCAAAGGCATCGCCTGAACCGCTTGCAATTGGTATTGATATTGGTGGTACGGGAACTAAGTATGGCATTGTTGATCGTGTCGGCAATGTTTTGTTCTCAGGTTCAATGTCAACAAAAAAGCATGCGCAGGTTGAGCCATTTATAGATGAATTGTATAAGAAAGTAACTGAACTTATTGATAAAGCCGGTGGTGTTGGCAGAATGAAAGGTATTGGCGTTGGCGCACCAAACGGAAATTTTTATACGGGCACTGTTGAATATGCACCAAATTTACCCTGGAAAGGAATTATTCCGTTATCAAAGTTGCTGCAGGATAAATTTAAACTTCCGGTGATACTTACCAACGATGCAAATGCAGCTGCTGAAGGTGAAATGATTTATGGCGCTGCAAAAGGGATGAAGGATTTTATAATGATAACGCTTGGTACTGGCGTTGGCAGCGGTATTGTAGCAAATGGCAAATTAATATATGGTCATGATGGTTTTGCCGGTGAACTTGGTCATACGATTGTTATACCTGACGGACGTGTGCATGAAGGCACTGGTAAAAAAGGTTCACTGGAAAGTTATGCATCTGCAACAGGTGTTCGTTTAACCACGCTTGAAATGCTGAAAAATTCAAACACGCCAAGCGCTTTAAGAAAAATAGCTGCAGATGAAATTGATTCCAAAAAAGTGTATGATGCTGCAATTGCAGGAGATGAATTAGCAAAAAGCGTTTATGAATTTACAGGCAAAATTTTAGGGCTTGCATTGGCGAATGCGGTAATGTTTTCAAGCCCTGAAGCAATTATTTTATTTGGCGGATTAACAAAAGCAGGTGAACTGATTTTAAAGCCGACACGGGAAAGCATGGAAGCTAACCTTATAAAAGTGTTTCAAAATAAAGTAAAGATTTTAGTAAGTCATTTAAAAGAATCTGATGCCGCTATTCTTGGCGCAAGTGCATTGGCGTGGGAGGTTGGCTAATAGTCATTTAATTTTTCTGAGACATTATACCAGTTCCATTCTCATGTTGCCATTATCCGGTAAAAAGCCTGGCTCCAGATGAGTTTGATTTTATCTCTTGCATTCCACGAAATAGTACAATTATATTTTTACATTGAAAAAAATGCCCGGCATTATTTTCGAATAAACCAACCATCGCGGATCTAAAACACCACGGCTACTGGCAATCGAAATAAATCTTAAATCTTGAAATAAAACGGTTGGCTACAAAAATGAAAAAAGGAACCCGGTAATCATCAATTTTAAAACGCTTGTACATTAAAGCTCTTATCAATTCAATTATTAGTAAAAAGGGAATGAATGGAGATATCACTGAAAGAATACCATTAAACGCAAGCAGGCTGCTATAATCACCGCTTTTCACAACATCAATTATATCCCCGATGCTAAAAAAGAAATTGCTTCATCATATTATACCTTGAAGAGGTTCATGAAAAAGAACTAAAAGGAAAATAAGTTTTTTATGTGATTGGTTTAATAGATGCCACTTATAAAAATTTATTTATTCTTTTTACTAACAATTGTTAACCCTTACTTTTACGAAAAATATTATTTAATTATGAAGCGATTGATATTTCCTGCTGTTGCAGCGTTTGTTGTTTTACAATCAACAAATGCGATAGCGCAAACCACCGGCAAAAATTTTAAATTCATCGATCCTGCCAACATGGACCTTTCCGTAAAACCCGGAGATAATTTTTATCTCTATGCAAATGGAACATGGCTTAAAAACAATCCTGTTCCTGCGTCAAAAACAAGATGGGGCAGTTTTGATCTTTTACGCCAAACAAGTTTAGACAGGCTGAAATTATTGAGTGAAGACGCTGCAAAAAATGCTGCAAAAAATTCTTTGAACCAGCGTGTTGGCGACTTATATGCAGCGGCAATGGATAGTGCAGCTATTGAAAAATTAGGTTACACCCCCATCAAGCCCGAGTTAGACAGGTTGAATGCATTAACAACCCAAGACCAAATTTTAACTGAAGTTGCTACACTAAGAACAAAAGGTATTGGCGGCGTTTTGTTTGGATTTAGTGTAGGGCAGGACGATAAAAATGTAAATCAATATATACCCGGTGTTTACCAGGGCGGTTTGTCTTTGCCTGATCGTGATTATTATTTAAAGAATGATTCCCGCAGTCAAACTATTCGCACAGAATATGTAAAATATATTACAGACATGTTTAAGCTTGTTGGCGATGATGAGAAAACAGCACAATGGAAGGCCAGCAGTATTTTAAATCTTGAAACAGCATTAGCAAAATCACAACTAAGCAGGGTTGAATTAAGAGACCCGGTTAAAACATATAATAAATTTTCTGTGGCTGATTTCAGCAAAACAACTCCGGGGTTAGACTGGAATACTTTATTAGCTGAAATGAAGGTTACGAAGGCAGATAGTTTGCTTACTAATAATCCCGAATTTTTTAAAACAGTAAACTCTTTATTAACCGCAGTTCCTGTTGATGTATGGAAGGCTTACCTGCAATGGGCTGTTATAAAAAATAACGCAGGCTTTTTAAGCAGTGATTTTGTGAACAGGCAATTTCAATTCTCACAGGTTTTATCCGGACAAAAACAAATTACTCCCCGCTGGCAGCGCATGAGTGGTTTGGTGGATAATAATCTTGGCGAATTACTTGGTCAATTATATGTAGAAAAATATTTTACTGATGCCGCAAAACAGCGCATGCTTGCATTGGTAAAAAATGTACAGCAAACTTTTGCTGAAAGAATACAAAGGTTAGATTGGATGAGTGACAGCACCAAGCAACAGGCAATGGTTAAATTAAATGCTATTGTAAACAAAATTGGTTTTCCTGATAAATGGGAAACGTACGATGGCGTTGTAATTAATAAAAATGATTTGATCGCAAGCATTAACAGCGTGAATGAATGGAGATATAACGATATGGTTGGCCACATGGGTAAACCAGTTGATAAAACAAAATGGGGAATGACGCCGCCAACAATTAATGCATATTATAACCCAAGTAATAATGAAGTAGTTTTTCCAGCAGGTATTTTGCAATTCCCTTTCTTTGATTTTAACGCGGATGATGCGGTAAATTATGGCGGTGCTGCTGCTGTAATTGGTCACGAGTTAACACACGGTTTTGATGATGAAGGAAGGCAATATGCAGCGGATGGAAATTTAAAAGATTGGTGGACTGCCGATGATGCAAAGAAATTTACAGAACGTACTGATAAAGTAGTTGCGCAATATGCGGCGTTTACTGTTAATGACAGCATTCATGTAAATGGCAATCTTACATTAGGTGAAAACCTTGCTGATCTCGGTGGATTGAATATTGCGTATGAAGCTTTCAAAAAAACAGATGAAGGCAAAAGCAATAAAAAAATTGATGGCTTTACGCCCGATCAGCGTTTCTTTTTAAGCTGGGCACAGGTTTGGAGAAGTAATATTTTGCCTGATTTTGCATCGCAATTAATCATGACCGATCCGCATTCACCAGGCATGTACCGCTGCAATGGTCCGGTGCAAAATATGGATGCGTGGTATACTGCATTTGATGTAAAACCCGGCGATAAAATGTTTAAGCCGGAAAGTGAAAGAATAAAAGTTTGGTAGAAAATTTTTGATTTAAAATTATTCAATTATTGTTTAGCAAAAGCGTTTGA
>JAFBAF010000162.1 GCA_019247895.1 Parafilimonas sp.
AATTATATCTGATATTGAATTTTCTTCATCCAGCGCTTTCCATATATCATCCCAAACATCGCCAACCGCCACTCCCTTTGCACCCAAACACCAATCTTATTTAATTGTTGCGCTATCCATGCGCTGTTGGTGTCAATCACCTGGCCAATTAAAAGCTCATCGCCAATTGTTATTATTGATGCTGTAATTTTTTTCATATCAGCCAACGAAATTATACATACAGCTGTCAATAGTTTATGAAATATTTTTTACTGACTACTTTTTTATTTTGCAGTGTTTACTGCAATGCGCAAATCTATAAACCAAAATTGGAAATAGTTGCAACACCAGGCCTATTTGTAGAATCAACAAGCTACGACAGTTTATTGCCGGCGCATCAAAAAAGAGCTGCACGTATTGGAGATGTAACCTCTTATGCAATGCAACTATCGCTACCTTTAAAAAATGAACGATGGACTGTAAAAGCAGGCATTGGTTTTAGCCAGCGGCATTTCAGTATCAATAAATATACTTTGGATGATTTTTTTATAGCGTTGTTTGCGTTTGATGCGCAACCTCATCGGGATAGTTTTAATTTAAGTCGAATAAAATTTACGGATAATTATTTCCAGGTTCCGCTATCATGTTCATACACGGTTACGCGGCCTTTGCATAATTTTCAATTAGCATTTGGTATAAATGTTCTTTCAAATTTTTTAATTACAGCTAAAGCCAACCTAACGTTCGATTCAACTTATAAAACTCCGGCAGCATCAGATATCGCTTATGCAAAAAATGTTTACACACATAATGCATCAAAATATGTATGTACCATTCAACCTTATGCTGAAGCTTCTTTTTTAATCAGTAAAAAATTAGGATTGCTTTTTCAGTCAGGCTTTCCTTCTTATTATTCATCACGGCTCGATAAACGTTTAACTACATCAACAATAGAACTTTTTAGTTTTACTTTTGGCGCAACTTTGAGTCTTAAATAAAAAGCATGCGCAAATTTTTTCTTTTCATTTTTATTTTCCAGTCAACTATTATTTCCGCACAAACTGTTTCGCAAAAAATAAATAAAGCACTTGCTGATTTTTTAAATGATGACCAGCTTAAGCATGCCATTGTAAGCATGTATGTAACCGATACGAATGGCAATAAAATTTTTGGATATAATGAACAATATGGCTTAGCGCCGGCGAGCACACAAAAAATTTTTACTTCAACCGCTGCTTTAAGTTTATTGGGAAAAGATTTTAGGTATAAAACTGAAGTTGGTTATAACGGCAATATAAGTAATCAGATTTTAAATGGTGATATAATAATAAAAGGTTACGGAGACCCAACATTCGGTAGTTGGCGATATACGCAGACAAAACCTGACTCTATTTTAAATTTCATAATCAAAGCAATTGAAAGCTTAGGCATACAAAAAATAAACGGCAATGTTATTTTAGATGATGGTTCGTTTAGTTATCAACCTACGCCAGGTGGTTATATATGGGAAGATATGGGCAACTATTACGGCAGCGGAAGCTGGGCAATAAACTGGAGAGAAAACCAATATGACCTCGTATTAAAACCCGGAAAAAATATTGGTGATACATCAACCATTATAAAAACAAATCCAATATTAGCGGTTAATGATTACAGTAATTTTATAACAACTGCTGAAGAAAACTCCGGTGATAATACAATTCTTTATTTACCGCCTTATGGCAACGATGCATTTGCCGAAGGAACCATTCCGAAAGGTGTAAATCGATTTACTGTGTCAGGATCTGTTGCGTATGCTGCAGATCAGTTTAAAGCCGAACTCGATTCATTTTTACTGAAAAACAATATTTTAATTTCAGGAGATATTGTTACGGGTGCCTCACTTGAAAAACAACGTATCAAAATTCCTTCTTCACAACAAATAATTGCAACTTATAGTTCGCCTTCATTGGACAGTATTATATATTGGTTCATGCAAAAAAGTATAAATCTATATGGCGAATGTTTGTTGAAAACAATTGCGTATAAACAAGAAGGTTTCGGTTCAACTGTTAATGGTGTTTATGAACTAAAAAAATTCTGGCAACAAAACGGTATTGATTCTTCAGCTTTAAATATTTCTGATGGCAGTGGACTTTCGCCACAAAACCGCGTTACAAGTTTTGCAATGGTTAATGCATTATTATATGCTCAAAAACAAAGCTGGTTTCAAAGTTTTTACAATTCGTTACCTGATGCAAACGGAATGAAATTAAAAAGCGGAACTATAAATGCTGTCAGGGCTTTTGGTGGATATTATACAGCCGGTAACGGAAAAAAATATGTGCTTTCTATTATAGTAAATAATTACAATACAAGTATGGGAGGCGTTACTTCAAAAATTTTTAAAGTGCTTGATGCATTAAAATAGCTCGGCCCTTTGTCTTTAATTTAATTTGCTTAATCCGGGTTAAAGTTATTATCACCATTCTTACAAGAATATTGTGTGTAAAACTTTAATTGTGTATGTACAGTACATAATATGTTTAACCATATATTTGAAATCATCTTAAATCATCCTGTTTAAAATTATTGCCATGAAGAAAGTCTACCCTTTAATTTTATTACTCGTTACTTCATTAAATGTTTTCGCCCAAAACGCAGTTCAAGGAACTGTTACCGATGTCCAAACAGGTAAGCCTGTTGTTGGTGCATCTATCATAATTAAAGGTGAAAAGCGAGGTGTTGTTTCTGATAATAATGGCAAGTTTACTTTAAATGTTTCCAGTTCATCAAAAACAATTGTTGTTTCTTCTATTGGTTATGCAACTCAGGAAGTTACTGCAACCGGCGAAGCATTAAACATACAGCTTACGCAAACTTCTGCAGCTTTGAATGAAGTAGTTGTAGTTGGTTATGGCACATCAACTAAACGAAAACTCACAGGCAATATTGCTAAAATTAAAGGAGAAGACATTGAAAACATCCCTGTACCTAATTTCACACAGGCATTGCAAGGCCGCGCAGCCGGAGTATTTGTTGAGTCGCAAAGCGGTAAAGTAGGTGAAGGCATGAAGATAAGAATACGCGGTGCGGGTTCTATTAATGCAAGCAACGATCCGTTGTATGTGATAGATGGCATCCCGATTAACAGCGATAATTCTTATTCAGGCAACCCTTTAGCTGATATAAATTTTAATGATATAGAATCTTTCGACATTTTAAAAGATGCTGCGGCAAAAGCTATTTATGGGTCGCGTGGTTCAAATGGCGTTATTATAATTACAACAAAAAAAGGCAAAGCAGGCAGAACAAATATTAATGCTGATCTGCAGTATGGCATTAATCGTCCGACACATTTGCGTGGTTTTTTAAACGCCAATCAATATGTTGATTTATTAATTGAGGCCGCACATAACCGCGATGATATTGATGGGTATGCTTATGATGATCCTGATTCATGGACAAGATATGCCAAATATAAAATGGATGGTTATTCAGGATATTCCGACTGGCGCAAAAATGAAACAAATACTGATTGGCAGAAACAGGCATTTAATTACCAGGCAAACACTTACTCTGCAAATATCTCTGCTTCAGGCGGAACAGATAAAACAAAGTTTTATACAAGTCTTGGTTATGATAATGAAGATGGCATTGAGATTGGTAACAATTTTCGCCGTATCTCCGGTCGTCTTAACCTTGATCAAACAGTAAGCGACAAGTTTAAGCTTGGTGTAAATTTAAGTTTATCACAAACATTTGCAGCACGTGTGCCCGGCGACCAGGAGTTTACAAGCCCGTTGCAGATGGTAGCTTTCTCGCCAATCACTCCGGTTAGAAATAAACAGGGAAAATTATATAACGAGCCGGTTACAACTTACCCGAACCCTTTGGTAGATTATGAAAACAGTCATTACAATTCTGTTTCTTACCGCAGCATAGGTAGCGTATACGGACAATACAATTTTGTTCCTTCCTTCTTTTTCAGAAGTGAATTTGGATATGATATTTTAAATCAAAATGATGATTCTTATTATGGACCTGAAAGCTATTACGGTGCAGGCATTGGAGGCTTAGGAGAGTCTGACTGGTTTAAATCACTCGTGTATAACACCAATAATTATTTCACTTTTAAAAAGATATATGATAAGCACGATTTTGAAGCTACTGCAGGCATGAGCTACCAGGATTATACTGATGATTATGCAAATGTAAAAGGCCAGGATTTTCCCGCTCCTCAATTAGAAAAACTGGGGAGTGCAGGAACAATAATTGGAGGAACTTCTGCTTCAAATGAAAAAACAGTTCTGTCTTATTTTGGAAGAGTAAGCTATGCATTTGATGAAAAATATTTATTGTATCTCAGCGGCAGGTTTGATGGCTCATCCGTTTTTGGCGCACATAATAAATATGGATTTTTTCCTGCTGTATCCGCAGGATGGATTTTGTCGCAGGAAGATTTTTTAAAAAATTCAAAAACCATCAACTTTCTTAAGCTAAGAGCAAGCTATGGCTTAACGGGCAATGATGATATTCCTTATTACAGTTCTTTAGGTTTATGGCAAGGCGCTTCATATGGAGGTGTTTCCGGGCTTACACCCTATCAACTGGCTAATCCAAATTTAGAATGGGAGAAAGAACATGAGTTTGATGTTGGCGTTGAGTTTGGATTTTTTAAAAATAGTTTAAACGGAGAACTGGATTATTATGATCGCAAAACCACCGGCTTGCTTTACAATGTTCCGCCGCCGGGCAGTTCAGGTTTTGGACAATTTCCACCGCTTATAAATATTGGCTCAATGGATAACAGAGGTGTAGAAATTGTTTTGAATTCCGATAACATCGTTTCTAAAAATCTTAAATGGAGTACAAGCTTTAATCTATCATACAACCGAAACAGGATTTTAAAGCTCGACGGCAAAACCACTATTATTCCAAGCGATAATCCAAGATATTTAAATTCATTGGTGGTTGGTCAAAGCATCGGCGTTTATTATGGTCCTAAGTATGCAGGTGTTGATCCGCAAAATGGCGATGCATTATATTATACACAAGATGGCAAAACAACAAATCAATATAACGATGCCGGTAATTTTATTGTAGGCGATCCGAATCCTGACTGGATTGGCGGTATTACAAATGATATTACATATAAAGGATTTGAACTGAATTTTCTTTTCCAGGGAGTATTTGGGAACCAGGTAGAAAATGGCGGTGCTGTATTTATGACCAATGGTTTTCAAACATGGGATAATCAAACCTCTGATCAATTAAACCGCTGGCAAAAGCCTGGTGATATAACCAATACACCACAGCTTAGGTTAAGATTGGATAATGGTGAAGACGCATCAAGCAGGTTTATTTATGATGCAAGCTATATAAGGTTAAAGAATATCATGCTTGCCTATAACCTGCCGGCATCAATTTTAAGCCGCATAAAGTTTCAATCACTTAAACTGTATGTTTCGGCAGTTAACCTGCTTACGTTTACAAAATATCCGGGTTGGGATCCGGAAGTAAATACAGACGGTCGCGATCAAAACAACAGGAACCAGGGAAGTGATTTTTATTCACCTCCTCAAATAAAAAATATTTCTTTTGGTTTAAGTCTTGGGTTTTAATTAATCATTTCAACGGTCAAATTCCATCTGACAATAAAAAAAATAAAAAAATACAGATGAAAAACTTAAAATATATAATCATACTTACAATATTGTTTTTTTCGTGCAATAAAAAGCTGGATGTTTCTCCAAGCGATTCAGTGCCTGAAGGCAGCGTTTTTGCAGATAATGCCAGCATACAAAAAGCTTTGATCGGAGCTTATGATGTAATGACAGGCGATTATCTTTTAAACGGAGATCTGCAATTGTATTCAGAAATGTTAGGCGCCGGCGATGAATTGCGGTGGGATGGAACTTATGACCAGCCAAATCAAATCTATAATAAAAGCATTTTGGTTAATAATGACTGGATAGCATCCACCTGGCAACACGCTTACAATGCAATAAATATTTGCAATAATATAATTGCGTCAATTGGTAATGTAGACGAAAAAGACCGGGACAGAGTTAAAGGAGAAGCATTGTTTATTCGCGGCGAAATGTATTTTGAACTGGTAACTTATTTTTCGCAACCATACAGTGCTGGTAATACAACCACCAATCTTGGAGTTCAGCTTGTAACTGCGCCAACACTTGGTGGTGTTAACAATTCTGATTTTGTGCCAAGAAGTACGGTAGAGCAAACTTTTGATCTGATTGTAAGTGATCTTGCACAAGCTGCATCGCTATTGCCGGAAGATTATAATCCTAATAAAGAAAAAAACATTCATGCAAATAAATTTTGTGCGGAAGCAGTTTTGTCAAGAGTGTATTTGCAAATGGGCGATTATGAAAAGGCAAGAGATGAAGCCAATGACATAATAGAAAACGGTGGCTATTCGCTTACATCTTCCTATGCAGCGGAGTTTAATAATGATAACAATACAACAGAAGATATTTTTGACGTTCAAGTCTCAGAGCAAGATGCAGGTAACGACTTGTTTTTATTTTGGTCAATAACAAAATATGGTGCACGCTCGGGTGATGTGGCTGTTTTGCAACCCCAGGTTGATTTATATGAAGCTGGTGATGCACGTGGAAATTTCTTTTATCAGGGAAATGGTGAATTACGTACAGAAAAATGGCAGTTGAATTTTAAAAATATACCGCTTATTCGTTTAGCTGAAATGTATCTTACAAGAGCAGAATGTAATTTCAGATTAGGAACAACAGTTGGCGCAACGCCGTTTGAAGATATACAAACAATAAGAAGCCGTGCAGGCTTAAATACAGATCCATCATACGTAACTTTAGATAATATTATTTTGGAAAGACATCGTGAGCTTGTTGACGAAGGACTACACATACAGGATATAAAACGGCTCATGCAAAGCACAGATGGTCATTCATTTGACGCTAACGAACTTGTTTTCCCAATTCCCATAAATGAAATAAACGCGGTAGGTGCAGATATTTTAAAACAAAACCCGGGATATTAAAATTGATTAAATGAAAAATAAAATTATAAGTGTAAGCACAGCAATCTTGTTGTGCTTACCTGTTTTTAGCCAGAAAGGAAACCTGTTTATTATCGGCGGCGGGCATAAATCAAAAAGTTTGATGCAGCAGTTGGTTGCAACGGCACAACTAAATTCAAACGATTACATTGCCTTTTTGCCAATGGCAACTGAAGAACCTGACACTTCTTATGCTTACATTAAAGAAGATTTTGCAAACGTTTGCAACAACAAAGTTGTCAACTTCAATTTTACAAAAAATGATGCAAACAGAAAAGCGTGGTTAGATTCTGTTCAACACGCAAAATTAATTTATCTCGGCGGCGGAGATCAAAGCAGGTTTATGAATATTGTACTGCATACGCCAATACAAACAGCAATTCAAACCGCTTATAAAAACGGTAGCACTGTTGCAGGTACAAGTGCAGGAGCAGCAATGATGACACATTATATGATAACCGGGAATCAATTATTAGGCGATACAACTTATGAATCAACTTTTCCAAAATTATGGGCGAACAATCTTGAAATTACGGAAGGTTTAAGTCTAATCGATTCGGCGATCATTGATATGCATTTTGTGGCAAGAAGCCGGTATAACCGTTTATTCACTGCTATCGCCAAATATCCAACCTTGCCGTGCATCGGAATTGATGAAGGCACCGCAATAATTGTTCATGATAACACTGCAAAGGTTGCCGGTGCAAGCCAGGTAATGTTTTTTTCACAACCACAAAATTTACGTATAACAAAAGAAGGGTTTATCAAGTTTGATGATCTTAAAATGAGCATTTATACAGAAGGTGATTCTTTTAAGTTGAAATAATCTGTGAATGAAATTTTTTGTGCAGTGAATTAAATTCGACTAATTATTTTTATGAAAACATTGTATGCTCATAAAAATGAGAAAGCAAATTGCAATCGCGATCTTCTTATTTCAAGTGGTTGTGTGTTCTGCACAAACAATTAAAACAAGCAGCTCGCCTAATTCATCGGTTGATTATAAAAGGCTCTCCAACATTGACACCTTAATTAATGGATATATAAACAGAGGTTGGATAAAAGGTGTGGTAACGATTGTTGTAAAGGACGGGCAGGTGGTTCAATACAAAGGCTATGGTTATGCCGATGCGGCTGCAAAAAAGCCAATGCAAGCTAATAGCATCTTTCGTATCGCATCACAAACAAAAGCTATTGTAAGCGCAGGCATTTTAATTTTATATGATGAAGGAAAATTATCATTGAATGATCCTGTTTCAAAATACATTCCCGTGTTTGCACACCAAAACGTTTTAGATTCTTTCCATGCGCCTGATACTACATTTACAACCGTTCCCGCAAAAAGAGATATAACAATTAAAGACCTGCTCACGCATACTTCGGGAATCGATTACGCTGTTATTGGCACCGATAAGATGAATGCCATCTATGCAAAAAATGATCTTCATTCTGGTATCGGTGCGTTTGATCAGAATTTGCAGGATGCAATGAAAAGATTAGGCAAATTGCCACTTGCATTTCAGCCGGGAACGCAATGGCGTTATGGCTTAAATACAGATCTGCTTGGTGATATAATTGAAATTGTCAGCGGCATGAGCTTGGAAGGATTTCTACATAAAAAAATTTTTGAACCGCTGCAGATGATTGATACATATTTTAATTTACCTGCAAATAAATTTGATCGCCTTACAAGTGTTTACACAGAAGATTCACTGCATCAAATTATTCCCTGGCCAAAAGGAAAAATGGAAGTCGACGCTGACTATCCAAAGATCATTAAACGTTATTTTTCAGGAGGTGCGGGTTTGTCATCTACTGCTTATGATTATGCTGTGTTTTTACAAATGATAATGAACGGCGGAACGTATAATGGCAAAACAATTCTTTGTAAACGTACTGTTGAAATGATGTTGCATCCGCAACTTGATTTCTTATTCAATGGAAAAGATAATTTTGGTTTAGGCTTTGAAATTACATCGGATAAAAGCAGTGCAGATGCCAGTCGCAATGCAGGCAGTTTTAGCTGGGGTGGCTTTTTTGGTACAACTTATTGGGCCGATCCAAAAGAACATTTAGTGTGTTTGATAATGACACAGCAAACACCTGATTCTCATTACCAGTTGGCACAACAATTTGAACAATTAGTATACGCAAGCTTAAAATAAACGCATGGGTAAAACAAGGCTCGAAGCTTTTAGTGATGGTGTTATCGCTATTATCATCACTATTATGGTGCTTGAATTAAAAGTTCCTGAAGGCGCAACATTACAAGCGCTTCAACCAATCGCTCCGGTATTTTTCAGTTATTTACTCAGTTTCATTTTTATAGGAATTTATTGGAACAATCATCATCACTTAATGCATTTGGTAAAACATATTAGTGCAGGCATAATGTGGATGAATCTGAATTTATTGTTTTGGCTTTCATTAGTTCCGTTTGCAACAGCATGGCTTGGACAAAATCATTTTCAGCCATTTCCGGTAGCCCTGTATGCGGTTTTGCTTGATTTATGCGGAGTGGCCTATACTTTTTTACAAGTTGCTATTGAAAAGTGCCACAAAGACGAAACACGTTTAACAGATGTAATGAAGCAGCAAAGAGGTAAAGGAATAGCTTCTTTACTTTTATACACAGCCTCAATTCCATTCGCTTATGTTAATACGCTTATCTCAGGTTTATTATTTATAACCGTTGCAATTATGTGGTTCATTCCTGACAAAAAAATTGAAAAACTTGTAAGTAATGAACATTAAATATTGGCAGAATGCGCTATAATTATAATAAGTATTTTAATAGATTGTTATTTTATTCCCGTAAAAAAATCCTTATTATATCTTTATCCTTTAATTCATTAATGAAAAAAGCGCTTAGAAAATTTATTTCTGTTTTTCTGTTAGTGATTTTTATGCTCGGCTCAGGCGCAGGCCAGCTAATTCATGCCGCGTTTCATAAACACGATTTTGATGTTGTACAAGAAACCAGCAAAACAACATTCGGTTTACAACACACTTATTGTACCGCATTGCAATTAATGCTGCCTGAATTTTCAGGCTCAGGCATCATTGGTATTCCTTCAAAAATTTACGCACAACGCGTTTTATTTTTTGTTGATGTAATCTCGATTCCACTCGTCTATTCTTTCAAAACTTCAGACAGAGCTCCTCCTATTTACGCATGATGATCTTGTAAGCTGAGTTTTGCAGCTTTAATTTTATTTTTTCGTCATGCTAAATTCTTTTTTCATGCACTCAAAAAAATATTTGTCATATTTAATTATAAACATTTGCTTGCTTTTACTTTTAATCTCAATTACTCACGTGCAGGCACAATCTGTTACTGATAGCAGTGCTGCCGCTGATTCAATTGCATTATTAAAGCAAATAGAAGCGCAAATGCAAACTGCTGATACAACGCAGCAACCGGTAACTGCACAACCTCGTTCAAGTCTTTCATTTAATCCTGATATTGGTGTTATCGGAGATTTCCAGGGTTCTTACATTAGCAAGGGCAGCAGGAATTTTGATATGTATTTGAATGAAACAGAGATATCATTACAAGCAACAGTTGATCCTTATGCACGTGCAGATTTTTTTTTATCTTTCGGAAGAGATCCTGCAACAGGAAAATATGGTGCAACTGTTGAGGAAGGTTATTTAACCACACTTTCATTGCCGGCGAGGCTTCAATTAAAGGCGGGAAAATTTCGCGAAGCTGTAGGAAGGATAAATCCAACACATCCTCATGCATTACCATTTATTGATTTGCCAAATGCGTATGTGAATTTATTTGGCGGGGAGGGATTGAATGATGAAGGTGTTTCGCTAAGCTGGCTGATTCCGAATAAAGCATTTTACCAGGAATTGATTTTTCAAACAACTTCAGGCTATACTGAATCACCTGCATTTGCACGCAGCTCAGGAAATCATTTAATTTATCTCGGGCACTTGAAAAATTTTTTTACACTAAGTGATAATGCTACACTCGAATTAGGTTTGACAGGAATTTCAGGGCCGAATGATTCTTCACGCACAACAAATATTGCAGCAGGCGATCTTACATACAAATACAAACCTGTACAATTAAATACTTATCATTCACTCACATGGCAAAGCGAATTTTATTACAGCCATAATAATCAAACAGAAAATAATGCGGTAAATGCAATTGGACTATATTCTTACCTGCAATATCAATTGGCTAAAAGAACTTTTTTAACAGGCAGGTATGATTATGGTGAAAAACCTTACAACAGTGAAATAAAAGAGCAGGCATATTCACTTACTTTCGGATGGTATGCAACTGAGTTTTCAAAAATAGAAGTTGAAGGAAAAACAACAGATGATAACATCAGTTCGAGATTTTACCAGGCATGGTTAAGATGGATATTTGTAATTGGTGCGCATGGTGCTCATCAGTATTAATTCGACATTTAATAATTCGATAATTGACAATGAAAAATAAATTTATTTATGAAACGAATAGCAATTATAGCAATTGTATTTGCAATTTTTCAGTCAGCTAATGCAAAAACAATTAAAGTTGTAACTACACTTACAGATTTAAGAAGTATAACTGAAATGATTGGCGGAGATAAAGTTGCAGTAACATCAATTGCAACAGGATATCAAAATCCGCACTTTGTTGATCCGAAGCCAAGTTATATCATCAGCTTATCAAATGCTGATATGTATGTAACTGTTGGGCTTGATCTGGAAACAGGTTGGTCTCCACAATTGCTGGCAAGTTCCCGAAATACAAAAATTCAGAAAGGTTCTGCCGGTTATGTTGATGCATCTGAAGGAATAGGTTTGTTGCAGGTGCCTACTGCTGCAAACAGAGCTGAAGGTGATATTCACATTTATGGAAACCCGCATTACTGGCTCGATCCTTTAAACGGAAAGGTAATTGCAAGAAATATTGCGAATGGTTTAGAAAGAGTTGATCCCGGGGATAAGGCCATATTCGAGGCAAATCTTCAAAAATTCTATTCAAATATCGATGCTAAATTAAAAGAATGGGCGGCAAAAATGGCGCCGTTCAAAGGCACAAAAATTATAGCCTATCATAACGAATGGGTTTACTTTGAAAAACGTTTTGGTTTGCAGATCGTTGATTTTATGGAGCCAAAACCTGGTATTCCGCCAACACCTTCGCAGTTAGTAAAAGTGATCAATGAAATAAAATCAAACAATATTAAAGTAATAATCTCATCGCCGTATTTTTCAACATCTTCATCTGATGTAGTATCTAAGCAAACCGGCGTAAAGGCATTAACAATGGCAACCTCAACCGGTGCGTTTCCATCAGTAAAAACTTATTTTGATGTGTTTGATTATGATATAAACCAGTTAATAGCGGCGTTGAAATAATCTCTTGCAAATTTTGGTAGTAAATTTAAAAAGGATGAGAATTAAAAATATAAATTCATAGATATGTTTGATATGTTCCAGTTGCCTTTTATGGTGCAGGCATTTGCAGCAGCAATTATAACAGGCGTTTTATTATCTTATCTCGGTGTGCATGTTGTAGGCAGAGGTATTGTGTTTGTTGATTTGGCACTTGGCCAAATTTCTTCATTGGGTGTGGCGTTTGCTGCTTTTATTGGAGCAGGATTAACATCCATTCCGCTGATTTTTACATTAGTTGGAGCATTGTTGATGTCGTTTATCAACATCCGTGATAAGCGCTTAAAGCAGGAAGCCATAATTGGCATTTTGTATGCATTTGCGTCCTCGCTTACCGTGCTGCTTATTTCAAAAACACCGCATGGCGATTCGGATATACAGGAAGTATTATTTGGAAATATTCTATCTGTAAGCTGGCAACAAATCACAACGCTGGGAATTGTTTTTGGAGCGATAGCACTAACTCATTTAATTTTTTTCAAAAAGTTTTTTACATTAACAGAGTCATTTGAAAACGGAGAAAATCATCTCGTCGGAATTTTTAATGTATGGAACTTTTTGTTCTACATTTCTATAGGTTTAGCAATAGTTTTTGCAGTAAAAATAAATGGCGTTATTCCTGTATTTTCTTATTTAATCATTCCTGCAGTATCCGCAATATTGATTTCAAAAAAGAAGCTTACCGTAATAGTTATTGCATTCATAATAAGCATCCTCGCAGGTTTCTTTGGATTGAATTTTTCTTTTCATTACGATTTTCCCGCAGGATCTTCAATAGTAACCATACTCGGGATAATTTTTATTTTGGCTGCAACTTTTAATATAATAAGAGGATCAGGTAAAAGAAAGGTTAGTGCTTAATCTCTTTCTGTTTGGGCTTCCTTTGATTCCTGTACGCTTTCCAAATCTTCAGCGGTAATTTTTTTGTTATCGTTTTTGTTGAAAGGGTTTTTTACGTTTAGCACTTTTTCATCATCGTTATTTTCATTGTTTGTGTCTGATGAAGGTGACGTTGGTAAATTTTTATCGTCGTTCATAAAATGTTTTTATATAACTGCAATAAAAATGAAGCCAAAATTATCGGCGCTTACTATTTTTAAAATCTATTTATGCGGAATGGCGAAATATTAAAATCTAAATCTTTTTCCGTTGCCATATTAGAAAGTATTTCTCCTATTGCGCTTGAGAATTTAAAACCATGACCTGAACAAGGGCTCGCAATAATTATATTTTTATTCGAAGGATAATAATCAATTATGAAATGTTCATCCGGCGTGTTTGTGTACATACAAACATCTGAAAAATTAAATACTGCAGATATACTAAAATAGTTATTCAGTATATTTTTCATCTGGTCAATTTCATCCTCAAAAACTTCTTTGGAAAGCAAATCCGGATGAATGGACTGCCCTTCGTGATGTGGTGCAATTTTTAAACCATTGCCTAAATCAGGAAAACCATAAAAAATATGTTCGTTCGTGTATTGCCAAATAAATATGGGCAAGTGTTCCGGTTTAATAAATAGCTGACGCTGTTCATCTGTATTTTTAAACCAAAACAACACTTGTCGTTTAACAGTTAACGGCAACCTTAATTCGGGAAGCAGATCGCTTAACCACGCGCCAACACTTACAATTAATTTCTCAGCCGCATACGTGTCTTTATTAGTAGTAATTTCAACCCAATCGGTTTTTATGTGGATAGATTCAACAATTTCATTTAATAATAATTCTGCACCATTTTTTTCGGCTAATTGCAAATTGATCTTTATGCATTCCTCGGGAAATAAAATGCCGGCACTTTGTTCAACTACAGCAACAGTATCTTCAGTTGGCTTTAAAGCAGGAAATCTTTTTGCGATTTCCTGATTGTTTAAATATTCATAAGGCACATCATGTGTTTCAGCACTTAACCTTGCGCCTCTTACTACATTTGAATTTTCATTGCCTAAAATAATGCCGCCTGTTTTTAATAGAATTTTTCTACCTGATATTTGCTCCAGTTCATTCCATAACTCATAAGCTTTTTTTACTAATGGTACATACATCGGGCTTTCATGGTAAGCTTGCCTGATGATCCTGCTTTGCCCATGAGATGAGCCAAAATCATGCGGCGGTTTAAATCTTTCTATGCCGCAAATTTTTATATTCTGTTTTGAAAGATGATATAAGGCTGAACTTCCGTGTGCACCTAGGCCTAAAACAATTACATCAAACGTTTTCATAAAGATGCAAACTTATTTTTTTTATTGTAAAGGGAAATTAAGGCAAGTGTCGTATTTGTTTTTGTTTTTATTTTAAATAATGATTGAGCAAAAAACCGAACAACTTCCAACTCATTTTAAACCAAAATTAGGTTTGCTTGATGCAACGATGATTGTTGCCGGGTGTATGGTTGGCTCAGGAATATTTATTGTAAGTTCTTACACCGTACAAGATGTTGGAAGTACAGGCTGGCTAATATTTGTTTGGGTGCTTACAGCTTTAATGACTGTTGCCGCAGCATTAAGTTTTGTTGAACTAAGCGCACTTTTTCCAAGGGCCGGCGGCACCTACATTTATCTTAAAGAAGCGTACAACCCGTTAATCGGTTTTTTATATGGCTGGAGTTTCTTTACAGTTATTCAAGCAGGTATGATTGCTGCTGTTGGTGTTTCATTCAGCAAATTTGCTGCGTATATTTTCCCTTCATTAAGTGAAAGCAATATTATTTTTCATTCATCTTTTATTAATATTTCAGCAGCTCAATTGTTTGGTATTGCACAAATTATTTTGCTTACATATATTAACTCACTTGGCATTCAAACAGGCAAAATTATCCAGGATATTCTTACTGTTATTAAACTGCTGATGTTGTTTGGTTTGATCGTTTGCGGTTTTGCTCTGGCATTTAATAAAGATATATGGAATGCAAACTGGCAACATCCGTTTACTATTATGCGGCATTCATCAAGTATGCCAGGTTATAATGGCAAACAAGACTTCTGGATGCATGTTACAGGCTTTTCTGTGTTTGGTGCAGTTGCAGCAGCAATGGTTGGTGCAATACTCACCAGCGATTCATGGTATAATATAACTTTTATTGCAGGTGAAGTAAAAAATCCAAAACGCAATGTTGGTTTAAGTCTTTTCCTCGGCACACTCATCGTGACAACGTTGTATTGTTTGTGTAATGTAATGTACGTTGCTGTGTTGCCTCTTGGTCATTCACCTGCGGATGCACAAAGCATTGCATTTGCACAGGATAATCGCGTTGGTGTGGTTGCAGCGTTGCAAATATTTGGTGCAAAATCAGCGCTTGTTGTTGCATTTTTAATTATGCTTTCTAATCTGGGCTGTAATAATGGCCTTGTACTTTCGGGAGCAAGAGTATATTATGCAATGGCAAAAGATGGATTATTTTTTAAAAGCACCGGCAAACTTAATAAAGCCGCTGTGCCTGCAAATGGTTTATGGTTACAATGCCTTGTTGCGAGTATGCTTTGTTTAAGCGGAAAGTATGGCGATCTGCTCGATTATATTTCTTTTGTTGTGATGTTGTTTTATGTTATTACTATTGGTGGCGTAATTGTTTTAAGAAAAAAGAAGCCCGATTTGCCACGTGCATATAAAGCATTTGGTTACCCTGTTGTTCCAATAATTTATATGATACTTGCTTCTGTATTTTGTATTTCGCTTATTATTTATCGCCCGGATTTTACTATCAGAGGATTGATTATTGTTTTAGCAGGAATACCTGTTTATTATTTTGCCATTGCAGGAAAGAAGAATAAAATGCCTGATTGATTAAATATTATCACTCAGCATTTTTGAAAAGCGCTGCACGTCGGCTAATGGATCGATTGGATTTTTATATTCTAAATGTTTAACCAGTTCTTTTGCAAACCATGGTGCTAAAGAACAACCTTTTGAGCCCATTCCATTTAAAATAGCGATTTGTTTGTAAACAGGATGAGTGCCAACAAACGGCCTTCGTTCAACTGTTGCGGGTCGTAATGAAGCCCAATGCTCCTTAATTGCAAAAGGCATTTTCAAGATTGATTGAAGTGATGTGGTTGTGGTTTGTTTGAAATCTTCTGTTGGCTCAGTTGTTTGAAAATTTAATTCATTGCTGCTGCCTATCCACCAAAAATTAGTTTGTAAAGCAATAAGTGTAAGATGACCAAACTTATAAGTGTAATTTGAATTCAAACCATCAATTTCAGCAATTAATGCCTGTCCTTTATTATTAATAAAAGGTAACTTCATCCAATACATGCTGAATGATGATTGTATGCCGTTTGCATAAATAATTTTTTTTGCCTGGATGTTTTTATATTGAACAAAATCATCTTGGAAGCTTATTTCGTTTTCATCAAACATTTCATTGATCAATAAATTTTGTTGTAGTAAAAATTTTCTGCATGAGCTCAAAAATTCATGCATTGAAACAACATAACAAGGTGCTATTTCAAATACATCAAAAGGAAAATAAAAATAAGAATGCAGTTCTTCTTTTGTTATGCCCGGTGATTGAATATAACTGTTTTGCTGTTTTATTCTGGACTGAAATGCATTTTGCAGATCTGGTGCTGAAGGAAAAACCAAAACGTTTTTTTGATTGATCGACTGCGTATTAAAAAAAGATGAAGCTGCATTGTATTCCTGCCACACAAATGGCATCAATTTATCAGCCATCCATGTTGTAACTACCCTCCGGCCCGTAACAGGGTTTATTAATCCACTTGAAACATTACTTGCAGTTTGCAAATCTTCTTTATCGATAACAACAAATGTTTTGTTTTCATGCAACAAATAATAGCTAAGCCATGTACCGCAAACTCCCTGGCCAATAATTATATAATCAACAGTCATTAATACAAATAACGTTATTAATAAGATGCATAAATATTTGACAATAAAAAACCGCCTTGTTGCCAAGACGGTTCAAACTTATTAAATGCTCCTATTAAAAATTTTGAATTTGTCCAATTCCGAGTGCCTTGTTTCCGGTGCTATCTAAGAAGCCTTTTGCAAATATTGTATATACATGACCGCCACTTAAAGTGTCCGCTCTGCTTGCAACTGCAGTTCCATCTGGTTTTCTTAGTTCGAAATTATAAATGGCTGAAGTTCCTGTATACATTCTGTTATAACTAACCAATGTTGAACTTCCGTCCTGGTCGTTAAAGCTGCGTGTACTATACAATGTTGAGTCAGATGTAGCATCAGCCAGGCTTAATGCGCCGGCATTTGGGCTAAAGTTGAAGAATCTTACATACACTGAATCACCTGCGGGCTTCGCATAAATGTCAGGAACAAAGGATGCATTTACGCTTTTGAATGAATCAACCACAAAAAAACTGTAATTGGTTAAGGCATTAATATTTACAGTTTTTGAGAGCTTTGGGGTTGTTGTGGAAGATGAATCAAAAAATGAAAACGTATAACTGCCCGGCGTAGCCAGATAGTATGCCGTATAGTTGCCATAACTAAGGCCCTGACCAAAATACGAATTGTTAATATAAATACTTAATGGCGGTGCGTCAGGAGAAACGTTAGCAAGCAAAAATGCTCCCTGCTGGGGATTTGTGCTACCACTATTATTTAAATTACATGAGGCTAAAAACATACACATTGCAACAAAAGTCATTACTGATAATCTCTTCATATTTAATTTTTATTGTTTGAAGTTTATAACGCGAATAATGCAAAAATTATACAAACAAAAGACTTTTGAAAAGTTAAAAACGTTGTAACCGGGCAACTCTTTTTTTAAAAAAGATAATTTTTATAAAGAACATCATGCCTGTAGTAATTTTACGCCGCTATGCCACATGAAGCGATCTCAGTTTTTGACATGTTTAAAATTGGTGTTGGCCCATCCAGTTCTCATACTTTAGGCCCGTGGCGTGCAGCACTGCGATTTATACAAAGCTTACAACAGAAAAATTTGTTAAAGCAAACGCAAGCCGTTACTGTGTTGTTATATGGCTCATTGGCAAAAACAGGCAAAGGCCATGGAACTGATATTGCTGTTTTAATGGGTTTGTGCGGCGAAGATCCGGTAACAGTTGATGTAAATTCAATTGCATCAAAAATTGATCGCATTCAATCCTTGAAAAAGCTGTTATTGAATAGTGAAAAACAAATTGATATTGATGTTCAATTCTTAATGAATGAAACGCTTTCTTTTCACCCAAATGGCCTCACATTTCTTGCAGATTGCGGTAATGATATACAGATAAGCGAAACATTTTATTCCGTTGGTGGCGGCTTTGTTGTAAAAGAAAATGAAGACACAACAACAGTAAAAAATATTGATTTGCCTTTTCCAATAAATACATCAGCGGATTTATTGCATTGGTGCATGAAAACAGGTTTATCTATTAATGAAATAGTAATGGAAAATGAAAACGCATGGCGTAATGAAACTGAAACGAGGCAAGGCGTTTTGAATATTTGGCAAATAATGAAGGAATGTATGTATCGTGGTTGCCACAGCAAAGGAGAATTACCCGGTGGCTTACATGTACGCAGAAGAGCTTTTGATCTCAATAAAAAACTCATCAAAGAAAGTAATTACAACGATTACAATACATGGACAGATGCTATTACAAATGGAGGGAGTAACTTTCAATACATATTAGATTGGGTAAGTTGTTTTGCATTAGCGGTAAATGAAGAGAATGCATCTTTTGGCCGGGTGGTAACTGCACCAACCAACGGTGCTGCCGGTGTAATACCTGCGGTGCTGCAATACTTTATTGTGTTTTGTAATGGCAATGATAGCGAAAAGATAACCCGCTTTCTTTTAACTGCTTCAGAAATTGGAAGCATCTTTAAAAAAGAAGCAACTATTTCTGCAGCAATGGGCGGCTGCCAGGCAGAGATCGGTGTGTCGTCTTCGATGGCGGCAGCAGCACTTACTGAAAGTTTAGGCGGCACACAACGCCAGGCATTAATGGCTGCAGAAATTGCTATGGAACATCATCTTGGTCTTACATGTGATCCTATTGGCGGCCTTGTGCAGGTGCCATGCATTGAGCGCAACACTATGGGTGCGATAAAAGCCATAACGGCATCGCAATTGGCTTTGCAAAGCTCGCCAGATTATGCACGTGTAAGTTTGGATAAGGTTATAAAAACAATGTGGGACACCGCTAAAGACATGAACTTTAAATACAAAGAAACTGCTGAAGGCGGGCTTGCATTAAATATTCCGCTGGGATTAAAAGAATGTTAGCCCTCACCCTCGTTCCCTCTCCATGGAATGGAGAGGGATGCCCAATTTCATACAGTGTTTATTTTATTATGCTTTGCAAATTTTTTTGGTGAAATATTTTTTTTGCCGATGAGCAGTTGTATTTCGTGGCATCGTTCCTTGCGTCGCAACACTTGTGCAGTTTATTTTCAGCAGCATTAATGCGCTGCAATTTCCGCTGCTTTCCAGTTATCGCTTTCAATATTGCCATCGCGTAAGCGAACAATTCGTTTTGCATATTCAGCAATATCTTCTTCATGTGTTACTAAAACAACCGTGTTTCCGGCTGCTTGTATCTGCCCGAAAATTTCCATTACTTCAACAGATGTTTTTGTGTCAAGGTTCCCTGTTGGTTCATCGGCGAGCAACAGTGAAGGATTATTTACCAGCGCTCTCGCAATTGCTACACGCTGAATTTGCCCGCCGCTCATTTCATTTGGTTTGTGGTGACTTCTATCAGCTAATGCAACTTTGGTTAAAGCTTCCATAGCACGTTCTGTTCTTTCTTTTTTGCTGATGCCTGCATAAATTAAAGGCAACGCAACATTTTCTGCGGCGGTTAACCGCGGCAACAAATTAAACTGCTGAAACACAAAACCTATTTCAGTATTTCTTACTTCAGCAAGATCATCATCCGCCATTTTACTTACATCTTTTCCATTTAAAACGTAGCTGCCGCCGCTGGGTGTATCTAAACAGCCAAGTATATTCATTAATGTACTTTTTCCGCTTCCGCTTGGTCCCATCAGAGCCACATATTCATTCTTATTAATTGTCAGCGAAATTCCTTTCAACACGTCAAGGGAATTGGCGCCCATAAAATAAGTTTTGCGTATTTGATGAAGTTCTATAATCGGCTGCATAATATTTTATGATGATAATAAAATTATTCTGATTCTTTCTTAATTACTTTAGGCACTTTGAAAAAGTTACCATCAGTTAAAGGTGCATTTAATAAAGCCTGTTGTTTAGTTGTGGTTTGTTTTACTTCATCTTCACGCAGTACGTTTACAGCGTTGGTTATGTGAAGCAAAGGTTCTACGCCTGAAGTATCAAGTTCTTTTAATTTTTCTACAAAACCAATCATGCGTTCAAGATCAGTTTTCAGTTCTTTTTTTTCTTCTTCAGAAAATTTTAATTTTGCAAGATGCGCTAACCGGTCAATCATTTCAGACGAAACTTCCATTTAACAAAAATAAAGGTTGTAGTTGAGCTAAGCATTAAAAAGGTAACAGTGGTAAAAAAAGTAGATAATTGCATACTAATAGAGCTTTGTATTCGTTAATTTGCATATCCAAAGTCCGTATATGCTAAGAGAAGCCATCCGCATATTTGTGGTAGATGATGATGAGATTTATGTCGCAAGGCTAAGCTATTATTTATCATTGAACCCTGAATACCAGGTAAAAAAGTTCCTTTCTGCGAAATCACTTATTGCGTGTTTATACGAAAAACCAGATATCATAACGCTGGATTATTCGATGCCTGATGTAAATGGTGATGCATTATTAAACCAGATTAAAGAATTAAGCCCTGAAACGCAGGTAATTTTCATTTCAGGCCAGGAAGATATAAAAGTAGCGATCGATCTTTTTAAAAAAGGGGTGCATGATTATATTGTAAAAGATGCGGACACAGAGCAACGCCTTTGGATGGCAATTCAAAACCTGCGTGAAAATTTAGCGCTTAAAAAAGAGGTAGAAGATCTTAAACAGGAAGTAGAAAGAAAGTATAATTTCCAGAATGTAATTATCGGCAACAGCAACGCTATTAAAAAAGTTTTTAGTTTAATGGCAAAGGCAACTACTACAAACATTACTGTATCAATTAATGGTGAAACCGGAACGGGAAAAGAATTGGTTGCAAAAGCTATTCACTTCAACTCTGAAAGAAAAAAACATGCATTTGTACCGGTAAATGTTGCTGCTATTCCTAAAGATCTTTTGGAAAGCGAATTGTTTGGTCATGAAAAAGGTGCTTTTACAGGCGCAGCCAACAGGCGCATCGGAAAATTTGAAGAAGCAAATAACGGTACTTTATTTTTAGATGAGATAGGTGAAATGGATATGAACCTGCAGGCAAAATTATTACGGGCTTTGCAGGAAAAAGAAATCACCCGAATTGGAAGCAATGAAATTGTAAAAATAAATGCACGCATTATTGTTGCAACACACCGCAACATCCAGGAAGAAATTGAAAAAGGAAATTTTAGGGAAGATTTGTATTATCGCTTACTTGGTTTGCCTATTGTACTACCACCATTGCGCGACCGTGAAAATGATATTCTCTTAATAGCAAAATTTTTTATAGATCAGTTTTGCAAAGAAAATAATTTGGGCAAAAAACACTTATCGCTAAGTGCTAAGCAAAAATTAATGACCTATACTTTTCCGGGGAACATACGAGAATTAAAATCTGTTATTGAACTTGCTTGCGTTATGAGTGAAGGTGAAGAAATATTCGAAGATGATTTGCAGATCAGCTTCACTCCTATTAAAACAAACCATACGAGAAACGGCAACTACACTTTAAAAGAATACACACTTAAACTTATACAGCAATATCTTGACGAATATGATTATGACGTTTTAAAAGTAGCGGGCAAACTTGATGTTGGTAAATCCACTATCTACAGAATGATAAACAGCCAGCAATTAAGAATTGCTAAAAGAAAAGCCAATGCCTGAAGCGGAAAAATTATACGATACTCAAATTTTAGTTCAAACGCATGACGCTGACCAGGACTTTGTAAAATATATGGTTTCTGTATTTCTTACACACATGCCTGGTTATAATGCAAGCCTTGAAAAAGCGGCTGCAGATAACGACTGGAAAAATGTTCATTTTTTTGCCCATAAAATGAAAGCAAGTATCGATCTTTTTGATCTTAAAATATTAAGAGATTTTATTCGGCAGCTTGATGCTAAAGCCAAAAATGAAACAGATACTGAAACTATTGCGGCGGATGTTGAATTTGTATCTGGTTATATAAAAAGATGCATTGCACAAATGAAGGTTGATTTTGAGCTTTAACCGCAATCAATATTATAAATCATTCAAATACGCCAGCGCTTTTTTATAATCCGGGTCAATTTTAAGAGCAGATTTTAATAAACGTTTCGCGGTTTCTTTATTTCCTGTTCCTAATTCAAGAATTGCTCTTTCTGTGATCACTTTCACATTAGTGTTATCCAATAAAAGTATGTTGTCTAATTCTTTTTTTGCTTTATCAATTTCATTTTTTGAAAGATAAACTAAAGCAAGATGATAGCGTGTTTTTTCATCACCAGGCGATAACGCTAAAGATTGCAGCAACGCATCCTCTGCTATCCCATAATTTTTTCTTATAAATTCCATAATACCCAACTGGCTCCATGCAAATGCATCAGCTTTATTATTTTTTATTGCAGTTTGCAAACACGCAGTTGCCTCATCATATTTTTTTAGACCTGCTTTAACTATTGCGAATTGTGTCCAGTATTTATTTTCTGCAGGTTTAAGTGTTATAATTTTTTCCCAGCATTTTTCCGCCGCATAATAGTCTTGCTGAACTGTGGCAATCGTTGCAAGACTTTCCCATGCAAAAACATTCTCTGTATTTTGTTCGATTGCTTTTGTAATGCACTGCACACCTTCTTCAACCTTTTCCTGCTGCACTAATATGTTTCCAAGATTTAACCAGGCTGAAGAACTTTCCGGATTTATTTGTAAAGATTTTCTTGCATTGCTTTCTGCTTCTGGTAAGTTGCCTTTTTGCTGTAATGTAAATGCAAGATTGTTGTATGCAGATGAATCATGCTTGTTTAACCTGATAGCTTCCCGAAATTTTTTTTCTGCATCGTCAATATCTCCATGCAAAAAAATTCCAACACCTGTATTGTTAATTGTTTCTTTAACTTCCATAACATTTTTTTAGTTGAGTAATTGCTGGCCAACTCCTTTTGCAAAAGTGCCAACATCAATATCAGGAGCTTCAAACTGAACCTGGTCTAATGAAATATCAAAAGGTTTGTTTTCTTCATAATGCACAGGAAATTTAACGCCGAACTTTAAAGCGGGCCCCCATTCAAAAGAATACAGATTCCATTTCCATTCTTTACTGAATTCTGTTATCCATAAGTCAAGCACAGCTTCAACATAAGCGTTCACATCAAACTTAAATTTAGGCTGAACAAACAGGCTTGCTTCCGCATCTAACTTAAAGCCTTGCGTTGGTGTCCAGTTAACAGCAACAGCGGCTTCTGCTGCGCCTGCAATACCCAATGCACCGCTCAATTCTAATCCTCCTGAAACTCTTGCTATGCCAACGCTTAAACCAATACCGGCGCGTACATACAATCGTAAACCTGCTTCAGCAGGTACTCTGAATTTCGCATTGCCTGTAATTGCCATACTTTCTTCCTGAGCTGGATTATATTTAACTTCAACAGCAGCATCGGTTAATTGCCCCGGGCCTATACTTGCATAAGCTTCTGCTCCGCCGCCAATGGTAGCAACCAATCCTATGCTATGACTACCAACTGGAATTGCAAACAGTGGTATTTCAATAGTAGGCGCTTTAAAAATATCCTTCTTAATTTCTTTTTTTGCGAATATGTCAACAGCTTGCGGAATGCCTATTTTGCCAACAACATCTATCTGCCCGTCAGGTTTAAAAGTTACACCTGCAGTGCCTTGCAGCCAATCAGTAATTTTTAATGTTAAAGAAGCGCTGCCGAATACTTTCAGATCATTTCCCGGTTTACCTGATGGCTTTCCATCTGCACTCACTGCCTGGTTGGTGACACCTACTGTAGCATTGCCAGATAATCTCCCTTTTGAATAACCAACAGTTCCTGTAACTAAAAACACACCATCAATGTAGCTTACTGATAATTCTGAATCTATGCCCGGAATATTCGGTACTGCGTTACCAGCCATTGAAACCTTTGTTTGATCACCGGCAGTTTCAACTTTTGCGGATACCTTACCACTCTTAATGAACTTATGTTTAAAGTTTGCTTCACCTTCAATTATCAGCTGATCATTGCCATAAGTCACACTCATTTTACCATCTTCAAGGCCAGGAACATCAAACTTTGCTGAACCATCTGCCTTAAAAATCTTGTCAGCATAATTCACATTTATTTCAGCGCTTTCAATACCTCTTATTTTGCCTTTTGGGATGTGAATGTTACCATGTAAATCCCACTTGTCTTCACCGTTTTCAGTGTGTTCATAGCCTGCTTTTACGTTTGCTTTTACGCCACCAAAAAGTTTTTCATCAAACTCAAAATTGCCATCAAGTTTAAACACGCCTGATGAACCTCCTGAAGCTGAAATTTGACCTTTACCAACTTTAGTAATTTCAAAATCAACATTTCCTTTAACTCCAACTCCCTTAGTACCTGCAAAAACTGTAAGGGAAGCATCATTTATTTTTAAGGGAGGAGGCATATTTATTTCGCCTGCATAAAAGGTTTTTGAAAGTTCAATATCTTCACCTCGGATCACAAAGTCAATTCCTCCGCTACCTAATATTTGCACTGTCGGCATTATAGTTCCAGAAACAATAAAGCCATTATCAGGCAGTAGTTCAACACCGTTTACTTGTACAGGGCTTAAACCCTTAACTTTCAAGTTGCTTAAAATACTTTCAAGGTTTCCACCTTCCGCTCTCCTTTTGATATACCCACCAAAATCTACTCCATCCATTCTGAATAAGTCAATGGATAAATCCATTGGTTCAAAAATCTTTTGGTTAGGACTAAATTTCCCATCAAGTGTGCCGGCTGTATCACCTGATTGACCTTTTTTTAGTTTAATGTTGCCTTTAAAACCCGGCAAACGGGATAATTTTGAGTTTTTTAGTTGGGCACCGCCTACAGATGAAGTATACGCAATGGGATCATCTTCTGAACCTGCAACGTCTTCAATTTCATTTTTACTCATTTTTTTAAACTCTTTCAAATGCTTGCCTTGTTTTATATCATTAAAGGACCAATAATCATTATCTTTTGGCCCAGCTATTACTTCAGTAAATGAAAGCGATTCAAAGGCAATAACATTATTTTTCAAAGCGTTTTCAACATCTTTAGGCACATCATCTCCATACTTTTCTTTAGTTGCATCATCAGTTATAAATGTGTTTACGGCGTCTCTGATTTTTTTATCAATCACCGAACCGGAACCCCGGTTTGCAGAAAAATTAAGCAACTCCATGTTGCCTATTTCATTAGTGCCCTGCAGTTGTAATTCTTTTATGTGATCTACGTCATAAGCTGAAACTTTACCATCTTTATTCCATAGCGGTACTTTACTGTTTGCAATCAATTGTTTTTCGGTTCCAAAAAGTTTTATACTTTCCCATTTTAAATAATATACATCGGGCTTTGAAGGTTTTGTTCCGGCTTTCTCTTTTAGTTTTTCTATTTGATTAGTAACGCTTGAGGTTATATCAGCATCTTGTTTCCAAACATCTGTTTGGCTTTTTTCATCTTTCATTGCTTTGTCGCGATCATAATTTTTTGTACGCTCTACACTATTTCCAATCTTAGGTTTATTTCTTCCTTTTAATTTCGGCAATTCAAGCTTCGGTAATGTTATTTTACCTTTTTCAAGCGTTCCTTTTGGTTGTCCAGACGATTTTTTTCTATACACCACGGCTCTTTGAACTTCATCTTTTTGCTGCACAACATGCGTTAATTCATGAGCCAGCAATTCCTTACCATTATCGCTATCAGGATCATATTTTCCGGTATTAAAAAATATATCATTACCAATAGCAAATGCATGTGCACTTAGAGCTGCACATAATTCTGCTGACTCTTTATCATCATGAATTTTTACTTCAGAAAAATCATGTTTAAACGATTGTTCCATTTCAGATCTTACCTGCTCATGCAATGGCTTTCCTGAACCTTTTTTAGCATTGATCTTATCTTCAACGGCTTTTAATTTGGCTTCATCATTCTCTGCATCATTGTCTTGCTCTTTGCCTAATGCATTACCGCCTTCTTTCCTGCCTAATGCTGTGGTTTGAGTAGCTGATTTTGGTTTTTGTTGAATAATTGGCTTAGAGGGATTCGCCTCTCTCCTGTTAATCTGCTTTGGTTTTGCGTTCAGATCTTTTTCATGGTCAACAGGCTTTTTATCTTTATTATTATCATCTTTTTTATCTACTTTCTTTTTTTCTTTCTCTTCGCTTTTCTTTTGAACTTCCTGTTTTTTATCGTCTTTCTTACTTACTTTATCCTTTTTATCGTCATCACTTTTTTTTGCAGGTTTCTTCTCATCTTTTTGTTCCGTTTTTTTATGTACTTCCTGTTTTTTATCCTGCTGCCTGCTTAAATTCTCTTTTTTATTATCCTCTTTTTTAGTCGCTTTTTTTTCTTCCTTTTCATTGCCTGCTTTCTGCACATTTTTTTTATCATCGGTTTTCGTTTTCACGCCTTCTTTTTTAGGTTCCGGCGTTGGTTCCGTTTTAGGTGCAGGTTGAGCATCTTTTTTATCATCAGTTTTTTTTGAAGTGGCTTTTTTATCTTTTTGTTCATTCACTACCCTGTGTGCAACGGCATCTGCTTCTTTTTCTGCAGCATCAGAAGCTTTGCTTACAGTTAATTTGGTTTGCACCGGTAATGCATCTGCCATGCTAAAAGGCGTTGCTTTATTAGCAAGTGAAGTATTTGTTTTTCCTAAAAAGCCCATACGAATTATTTTAAACAATTATTAATTTGTACTGTCTCCGGAAATGCTGGATTCTTTTGCCATTTCTTTTTTTATACCTGTAAGCAGGTTATTATTTGTAATAATATTATCACCTTTTTTTAAAGCCATTACAGATGCAAATCGCACAACATTCATTATGTTAGAGCCGGTGAGTGAAAAATTATCAGCTAAGGATTTTAGATCAATATCTTTCTCAAGAATGGTGTTTGAAGAAAAACTTTTTTCCCACAATAACTTACGTTGTTCTTTATCAGGTATAGAAAACGGAACGATTAATTGAAAGCGGCGCAAAAAGGCTTTATCTATATTGCTTTTAAGATTAGTAGCTAAAATTGCCAGGCCTTCATATTCTTCCATCCGCATTAGCAAATAAGCAACTTCCTGGTTGGCAAAACGATCGTTAGAACTTTGAATATTTGATCGTTTGCCAAACAAAGCATCAGCCTCATCAAAAAATAATATCCAATCTTTATTAGCAGCCGTATCGAATATTTTAGAAAGATTTTTTTCAGTTTCACCTATATACTTCGATATTACCATTGAAAGATCAATTCTGTAAACAGGCAGGTCATTTTGTTTGCCGATAAGTGCAGTTGCCAATGATTTACCGGTGCCTGACGGGCCATAAAAGAGGCATTTAAATCCCGACGAAATTTTATTTTGGAACTCCCAGTCAACAAGCAATTTCTTTTTAAACTTTAACCATGTTTCAATCTCATCAAGTTGTTGTTCTGTTTGTTGCGATAAAACCAAATCTTTGTAATCATATCTCGTAGTTAAAAGCTTCGCAGGAAAATTAGAATTAAATAAGGGTTGATATGCAGTAGCTGTTGTGATCATTGAAAGCACATCTTTTGATAATGTGATTACACCGCTGCCTTCAGGTTCATATGCAGAAACATCTTCTAATTTTAAAATGTTTTTTGTATAAAACTTATGCTTTGTAGAAAAGTAAAGACTATACTCTAATCTTTTATTAAGGTTACCGGGTGCCAAAAAAAACATAGCTGTTTCGCCTGTTGGAATAAGCCCGCCATGCCATGACCCTTTTATACCCCCAATATTAGAAATTTGGCTATTGCTGATATCAAATTTCTGTAATGATTCTTCTATAAAATTTGGAGCAACATAAGGCAGCAGTGCTAAAAGCAATATCAATCGTTCTGCATTGTTAAGTTGAAATGACTGAATAAATTTTTGATAAATAGAAGCAGGTCGCTTAAAGACCGGCGGCTTAAAATTTTCAAAAGCAGAATACCTTTTTTTTTCTTTAAAAGATTGCAAACGATCTTCAAGCAGCAATCTTAACCATTGCAGATCTGCTTCAATATGCTTTGCATTGTTATTTAAACCCGGGTTTGCCATTGCGTAAATAATGGTTTAGTCATCCACGGAAATTTTATAATACTGAAAGTCCAGGGTAAACTTTCAATCAGTATATCGTATGCTTTCGACTGAACATGTAACTGCCAGCCGCCATCTTCATTACTTAAGCGTGCATTCCGTTGAAGAAATGAAGTACGAAAGCCATGAACACTTGTATTTTTTAATGCGCTCCAATATGAAATAACTGTTTCCAAATATTCATCTGCTGCTGCTTTTTCTGATGCGGAAAGTTGAATATTCGTGTCGCATACATCGGCAGGGTGCATGCCACCAAAAACTTTATTAAGCATTAAATCATATTCAAATAATTTTCTTTCGTTGTAAACAAGATATCCTGTCCATACTATTATTTTAGACCGCGATGCTTCGTCAAGTATATTTTTATTTTTTATCCATCCGAAATTTTCAAAATACTGCTGCATCAAAGCTGCATTCAACAAAACAATACCGGCATTATCTATAAAATATGATGCGGATTCCGATTCAGTTCCGGATTCACTTTCTTCTTCCCTTGCATTTATATATTCCTCATCCTTTTCTTTAATAACTGATGATACTTCATCAAATTTTTTGTGCTGTTCAGTTAATTGTGTATTAATATAATTTTTTTGATCAATTACATTTTGAATTTGATCCGATAAAGCCTGGTATACAACTTGTTCGTGCTGCAATAATGAAGTATTAACCAATTTCTCTGCTTGGGCTTTAATATGTAGAACAATCGCAATAGGCTGCTCATTTAAAACCGGTACCAGTAATTGTATAAACGAAGAAGAAAATTTCTCTTTTTTTATCACTGATTGATGCAATGATTTAAGCAAAATGAAAGCAATTTCTTTTCTACGTTGTTGAATTCCGAAAAGTGAATATTGCTGAATGAATAAGTTTAAAATCCGATCAACAATTTCAGCTTCATCATTTTTAAAAATTTTTACAAATTCAACTACTTCATTTTCGTTTAATAATGAAAGCAAGCGTTGAGTTACATTATCATTTCTTAATAATGATATTATGAACTGTTCAATATATTCTTTATGGCTTTTTGCAATTTCAAATAATAAAGATTTAATATCCGGCCTGTCGCTAACATTCCAGCGCAAAGCACCTTGTTGTAGATAATAAATTAAAATTTCAATTTTTGATTCAACGGCGCCGGTTTTGATTTGTGTGCCGCTAAGAACAGTTACGTCATCAGCGCTAAAAATTTTGTTTTGAATCAGGTTTAGAGTAGAAACATTTTTGCCAATTGCCTCTTCCAATTGCCTGATTATTTCTTCTTCCAAAAACTCAAAATCATCAAGATCAACATTACCAACATCGATCATAATTGTATCTATGTGTATGTTGTCAGGCACAACATCATAATTATGCAAGGCCTTTGATACCAAACTTTCACAATCAATAGTTTTCAGTTTATCAGCAAACGCAACAGCTAATGCTTCAGAAGCAGTTGTTGTGTCAAAGCACAGTGTTTTTATAATATGATTATTGTTTGACAGCATTATTTATTGCATAAAATTTTTAAATACCGCCGTGTTAATGTTTGATGCAATATTTGCAAGTTTCCCGGTTGGGTCAAGCTTGTTTACAGCAGCAACATCAATAAGCGGTGTTTTTTGCATTTGTATATCAGTTGCCATTTGACTATGTACCTGTATGTTTGCTGTTTCAAATCCTTGCTTTTCTACGGTAATCATATCGCCCGATTTTATATCGGCAAGTGAATATTCGCCTTTATCGTTTGTTATAACTTCTTTGCCCGAAGTGGTAGTGAGTTTTGCATTGGCGATCGGTATTCCGTCGCTGTTCTTTATTATACCGGAAACCGTATTATCAGGAAGTTTATCTGTTTTATCAATCACATTCATTGTAACTGAAGCTGCGGTTGAACTGTCATCCGTTTTTAGTATAAACGGAATGTTATCTACTCCCGGGTTTTTAATACTGAGTGCATCAATGTAGGGAAGCTCGTCCTTGTCTTTACCAATAGTATACTGATTACCGGAAGCTGCAGTATAAACCTGCTTAGTTTCATTACCAATAACTTTTGTTTCTGTTGCGCCGTTAAACATCATTTGCGGATTGATATCTTTAACGGCTTCTGATTTATACGGATAATACATGTAAGTATGTTCGTCATTAGTATATACAGGATATGTTCCGCCGGCATAATCGTAACCGCCAAGTATTATCAGGTAAAGATTCCCGGTTACTGTTTCAAAATTCCCTGTTAAAACATAATTCAATCTTTTGTAAAGAGCACCTTTTAAATATTGTGAATTATACACAAGGTTCATGTTGTCGCCTTTTTCTCCGCCGTTTATCCATACACTTTCTTTCATCGGTTCAAACACATTACCAAAATCTGCATCTTCTGTGCTTGTTATTATTATTGATGGATCAATAGCTGAATCTGCTTTATAAAAACCCATGCTGTCAAGTTCGAGCACATAATTATCTTTTGGATCTAAATGTGCTTTTAATTTTAAAATATCATTTTCATCATTTGTAATTGCGCTTTCTTTTTGATATGGATCAATAACCATTATTATTGGTTTTTGAAAAGGAGAAACTTTTACCTCTGCAGGAGTGTCTTCATTACAAGACTTGCAATCACATGAACAATTATTATATGATGGAATATTAAAATCTGCAACAACAATTCCTTTTCCGTCTTCTGCTGTTTGTGCAGGGTCGCTTACCAGCACAAATGTTTCGCCTCTTCTTACACCGGCTAAATGTTCAAACCCAGTGTTTTTCGATGCCAGTGTTTGTAAATCTATAGCCTGTATTTGTTCGGTGATTGACAAGCGATATTGATACATGTACCATATTCTATATATGGGTTGCAAAAAAGGAACACTTAAAATATTAATTATTGAATTAAGCGCCTGGTTCGGGCTTTTTAAAACATTTTGGTTATAATAATTGTAATCGGTGTAGTTCGCATAATACATATCAAATACTACTTCCCAGATTTTTGTATAAAATGTTTTGTATATAGCATAGTCAAATCTTTCAATGCATCTTGCGTTATACAGTATGTCAAGCATACCTTTAGCTATGTATCCGTAAATACTGCTCAAATACTTTTGCAGCCTTTGTAATATTTCTGTGTTTGTTTTATTGTTTTCTTTTATCAAATCGTTAATTAAAAGCATTGCTTCCTGGATCCACCTGGTTATTTCACGCAAATAACCAAGCGCTCTGTCGCGGTAATAGTTATATTCTGCTTCCAAATCTTCAAATGAGCATGAAGCATTTGTTTCATCATCACTATTATTATTTAGCGGCACGGATATTACATTGAAAGGAAGATTATATTGATTTTGTATTGCCTGAATATCAGTTAAAGCAGAAGAAACCGGGTTGCCGATATGCCCTTCAATCCTGTAAAAATTTATTTTGCGTGTATCATTTCTTAAAAAAATATTTTCATCATTTGTAGCATGATAGCCTCTTGGATTTGTTAATTTATTATGCCTTGTGCAATCATAATTCCATATTCTAAAAAAATCTTCAAATCTGTCAGCTTCGTAATAGTAAGGAATGGCTCGTATTGAAATATCTGTATCGTAATCTTTGCCGGGAATGATTTTTATTGCAGTGAGATCAGCATCAATTTTAAAAAATGCAACTACACGAACCAATCGTTTTAAAGACTGTTCAATTTTTTCAGCCAAATTAAATTGAGAATCCACAAGCGGTGATGGAACAAAGTAGCTGCGGTATTTATAATTTGATTCTGAAAACTTTCCTTCTTTATAACAACTTAATGTATCGTTTGTTTGGGGTATACCAAGCATCACATGAAAAGGATAGCAATATTCATTGCCGCCGCATTCGCTAATTAAATCTGCAACCAATGAATACAGATCATTGTAACAGTCTGCAACATCGCGTATATAATCATATAAATACTGGCTGTAGTTTGAGACAGGTGTACTATTAACAGCACCGGGAAAAGTTAGTACTTGGTTTTCAAAAAGATCACCAAGACTAAAAGCGGTGCCTGCATCACCGGTAATTTCAAAATTCATGCATTCCAAAGCGGGTTTTAAAATTGAAGGATACGCATCAATAATGTCGTTTAATTTTGTTTTTACAGTGGTAACATAATTGTTTGCCCGGCATGCATCTAAAAATAATTGCTGCAGCTCATCATTATCAGTAATGT
>JAFBAF010000203.1 GCA_019247895.1 Parafilimonas sp.
AAATATTACTGGCAGGAGATTCATTTATAGGCAGTGAAATTGGTGGTAAAAGTTATTGTCTTGTTGCCCGTTACAATAATAATTTATCTCAAAAACAAATCCTCATCACCAAAATAAAACGCTGGCTGCAACATCACAATGGTTTCACATGGGATGCCAATAGCAGCATAAATAAGTATATTGTACAACGCAGTTATGATGGCATTCATTTCAATTCCATCGCCAGAATAAATGCATCTAACACTTCAAATTATACTTATCAAGACCAGTCACCGTTAACTGGTACAAATTACTATCGTTTGCAAACAACAAGTAAAAGCGGTGCGGTTAATTATTCAAATGTTATAGCTGTTTCAAATTACGATATAAAACTTTCACCCAACCCTGCAACAAACAGTTTACAAATACAAGGCTTGCCTCCAAACCAAAAAATAAAACTTACGGTTGTTGATATTGCAGGCAATATAGCTATCAGCCAACAGCTAACAGCTAATGGCAACAAATCTTTCAACTTAAACATCGCTTCACTTAAACAAGGTAATTATTTATTGAAGATTGAAACAAATGGCGATGTGGTTACAAAGCAATTTGTAAAGCAATAAAAAATGAGATGCCCAATCAAGTTGGGCATGACGATAAAATGGTTGTATTGTATTTTACTTCTTAAAACTTAAATAAGAAAACAGTCTTAGTTCGTCATTTCCACTTTCGTGGAAATCTCATAATAAGTCTCTTTGTTTTAATCTTATTTATTACTTATTTTACTAAGTAATTTTATGTAATGAAAAGAAATTATTTAGTGGTAATTACCATCCTGCTTTTCACTTATCAGCAAACAATAGCTCAAACTTATCATGAACAGTATCGTCCGCAAATACATTTTTCTCCCAAAGCACATTGGATGAATGATCCCAACGGAATGGTTTATTACAACGGCATTTATCATCTCTTCTTTCAATATTATCCAAACGCTTCTGTGTGGGGTCCGATGCATTGGGGCCATGCAATAAGTCCTGATTTGATTCACTGGAAACAACAACCTATTGCTTTGTATCCTGACAGTATTGGTTATATTTTTTCAGGCAGTGTTGTGGTTGATAAAAACAATACTTCAGGGTTAGGCATGAATGGCAAACCAGCTGTGGTTGCGATATTTACTCAACATGATACTGCCGGCGAACATGCGCACACAAATACTTATCAAAATCAAAGTATTGCTTACAGTAATGATGAAGGCAAAACATGGACGAAGTATAACGCAAATCCTGTTTTAAAAAATCCTGGTATCACAGATTTCCGCGACCCGAAAGTGATGTGGTATGATGAAGGAAATAAATGGATAATGACGCTGGCTGTAAAAGATCATATCGCTTTTTATTCATCGCCTGATTTAAAAACCTGGACAGAAGAAAGCCAGTTTGGAAAAGATGTTGGCGCACATGGCGGCGTTTGGGAATGTCCTGATTTAATTTCATTTGATGATAATGGAAAAAAAGTTTGGGCTTTGATAGTGAACATAAATCCCGGCGGGCCGAATGGTGGCTCTGCCACACAATATTTTTTAGGCGATTTTGATGGCAAAATATTTAAGCCTTTTACTACCGATAAAAAATGGATTGATTACGGCCCTGATGAATATGCCGGCGTTACATACAGTAATACAGATAACCGTAAAATATTTTTAGGATGGATGAGTAACTGGAGTTATGCGCAACTGGTGCCCACAGAAGTTTGGAGAAGCGCAATGACTTTACCGAGAAATTTAAACCTGATGCATGTTGGTGATGATATGTTTATTGCTTCAAAGCCTGTTGTAGAACTAAATAGCGTTGCCGGTAAACAACAGGTGATAAATGCAATTGCTGTCAATCCGCAATTTGATCTTTCCCAACAAATATCAAATTTACAATTACCGTGCAGGTTGGAATTCAATGCAGAGGCAAAAAGCTTTTCCGTTAATTTTTCAAATGATAAAAACGAGTTGCTTGTTATTGGTTATGATGAAGTGCAGAAACATTATTACATTAACCGTTCCCAATCAGGAGAAGTTGATTTTGAAAAAACTTTTAGTGAAGAACATGCTGCACCAAGAATATTAAATGCCAAAATGATTCATCTTACTATTATCGCAGATGTGAGTTCAGTAGAGTTATTTGCAGATGATGGTTTAAGTGTAATGACAGAGATTTACTTTGCTTCAAAGCCTTTTGGCCAAATTCAATTGAAAAGTGATAGTGGCATGCAGGTTAATAATTTTATTTATACACCTTATAAAAGTATTTGGAAATAAAAAGTCCTGCAAGAATTGCAGGACTTTTGCTGAATAAGTTTTCTAAAAAGGAAGATCATCACTCGCATCATTTATATCATCCTGCGCCGGAGCATTTGATTGCTGGCCTGAATACGTGTTTCCATTTGAATTGCCATAAGATCTTTCCTGTTGCGGAGTTCCCAAACCTTCTCCTCGCGAACCAAGCAATTGAATAGTTTGAACACGCAAGCTTAATGCGGCGCCATTCTTACCATCATTTGTTTGGTAAGTACGTACCTCCGGCGTGCCTTCAACATATACCTGCGTTCCTTTTTTTAAGTATGGCGAAATGCCGGTGCGGTCCGTCCAGTAAGCACATTCAACCCATGTTGTTTTTTCACGTTGTGCGCCGCTACTGTCTTTAAATTTTTCTGTATGTGCAACATTAAAGTTTATTACATTTTTACCGTTTACTGTGTTTACTAAACAATCTTTTCCAAGATTGCCAATTACCATTAATTTGATCATAGCATTAAATTTTTAGTAATGTGAATGTATGTAATTAAAAATTATAATCGGAAATATAAATGAAAATGAAGTTGCGCTGAATATGGCTTATACTTTCAACTCAACATCAGCTTCTAAAAACTTAAGGTTGCGCTGTATACCTTTATATTTTGATCTTTTAAGCGCTGATGATTTAAAAATTTTTTTGAATGCTTCCTCACTCATTGTGTTCCACTCTTCTGTTGAGAGGTTTAGTATTTCGGGAATAGGAGTAAAGGCGTTTTCATTTGTTGGTTTGCTGAAGCGGTTCCAGGGGCAAACATCCTGGCAAATGTCGCAGCCAAACATCCAGTGCTCGAATTTGTTTTGCATTTCTGTTGGAATTATTTCATCTTTTAGTTCAATGGTGAAATAAGAAATGCAACGGCTGCCCTCAATCACTTTATTTTCTTTGATTGCATTTGTTGGACAAGCATCGATACATCTTGTGCAGGTGCCGCAATAATCTTTTGCAAACGCATCATCGGTGATAAGATCAAGATCTGTAATTAATGTTGCTATAAAAAAATAAGAGCCTTGCTGTTTGGTAATAAGATTTCCGTTTTTGCCGATCCACCCTGCGCCACTGCGAACGGCCCATGTGCGCTCAAGTATGGGCGCACTATCAACAAAACCACGCCCATTTATATCGCCAATATTTTGTTTTATGATTTGAATAAAGTTGTTAAGCTTATCGCGAATTACATCATGATAATCTTTTCCATAAGCATACTTTGCAATTTTTGGCGCGTTGTTTTGTTGTTGTTCTGCGGGAAAATAATTTAATAAAAGTGTGATAACAGATTTTGCGCCGGGCACCAGTTTGCGCGGATCGATGCGCAAATCAAAATAGTTTTCCATGTACTGCATATTGCCATGAAACCCTTGCTGCAGCCAGCTTTCGAGGCGACGGGCATCATCATCTAACTGTATAGCTTTTGCAATGCCGCAGTAATGAAAGCCCAGTTGTGCGGCTGTTGATTTGATGAAATGTGTATGATGATTTTTATTCAACACTGCAAAGCTAATGAATTGACCTCATCCCAACCCTTCTCCAAAGGAGAAGGGCAAGAACGATGAAGATGTTTTAGTCTTTAAATTATTTTAGTGTAAAAAGTCCTCTCCTTTGGAGAGGATTTAGGTGAGGTCTATTTCAACTTCATGTCAGCAATAATATCTTTTATCTTTTGTTTTTGTGCGGCTAATGCTTCATCAAATTTTTCTTTGCTTTCAAGAATGGAATGCACACTGAAATAAAATTTTATTTTAGGTTCAGTACCGCTTGGTCTCGCCGAAATCTTCGTTCCATCTTCTAACTTAAACTGCAACACATTGCTTTTAGGTAAGTTGATCTTCCATGTTTCACCACTCTTTAAATTTTTGCCTTGTTGTGTATCGTAATCCAATATTTCGAGCACCGGAGAATCATTAATATGTGTTGGCGGATTGTTCCGATAAGATTGCATCATCTCTGCAATTTCTTCCTGTCCGCGCATACCTTTTTTTGTTAAGCTGATTAATTCTTCATAATAAAATCCATATTCAATATATAAGTCAATCAACTTGTCATACAATGCAACGCCTTTATCTTTTTCATATGCTGCCATCTCGCATAAAAATGCAACCGCAGAAACAGCATCTTTATCACGCAGTTTATCGCCAACCATCAAACCAAAGCTTTCCTCACCACCGATGATATAATTTTCTTTATCTTCTTTTTCTTTAATCAATTCAGCAATCCATTTAAAACCTGTCAACACGTTGTAACAAGCAACATTATTTTTT
>JAFBAF010000207.1 GCA_019247895.1 Parafilimonas sp.
ATTTAAATCAGGTTTATTAAACATGACAATTGTATGACTAACATCATTATAACTTTAATGAATTATCATCAGGCGTTGCATCCATAAAAACGCCGCCATCCAATTTTACTGTATCAAGCGCATCTTTATTATCTATTGAAACAGTAATTTGTTTTTGATTTGCTTTCCAAACTGAAGGCGTAAAATGTTGTGTTTTTTGTTTGCCGTCTTTTGTTGTAAGTACAACATCAAACGGAATGGCAAAGCCACCCACATTGTCAATCGTTATTGTTGTTTTATTATTTTTTGATTGAACATTAGCAATCTTTAAATCAATATAATTATTAGTGAAGAACCAGTTGTTCCAAAACCAGTTTAAGTTTTGGCCCGAACCTGTATTCATCGAATAAAAATAATCCCACGGAATCGGATGCTTGCCATTCCAGTTATCCATGTAATGATGCAATGCTTTTTTAAACAAACCATCACCCAACAGATCTTTTACTGCGAGATAAGACAACGAAGCTTTGCCATAAGAATTATTTCCGTAACCTGCGCCACTTACTTGTGTTGACATGGTTATGATTGGCTGATCTTCTTCTGTTGAAGCGTCATTAATATATCTTCTTATCCGGAAGTTCTTATAAACAGAATCCGCAGTTGCTTTTCCTACTTCATTAATACCTGCTAAATATTCCCATGTTGTTGCCCAGCCTTCATCCATGTATGCATAACGTGTTTCATTAATGCCCATGTAAAAAGGGAAATATGTATGAGCAATTTCATGATCTTCTACCATCTGCGCAAACATCAAATTTTTAGTAGTGCTGTTATTGATCATCATTGGATATTCCATATCAGCATAACCCTGGAAGCTTGTTATTTTTGAAAATGGATAAGGAACGCCTGGCCATTGAGTTGAAAAATAACTCAATGAATGTTGCGACCATTTTGTGTATGAATGAAAATCTTCCGCGGTATCATTATAAGCAGCCTGCACACTTGCACGGCGATTTGTTTTTGCATCAACTACAACACTTGCTGCATCCCAAACATAATGATCGCTTACTGCATAACATATATCAGAAATATTTTCTGCTTTAAACTTCCAGGTGTTCCAATCATTTTGTTGTGTGATGTTATGCTGTTGCATTTCATTAAACGTTGCAATGTGCAACACATCATCTGATGTATAAGATGTTTTCAATCGCTGTGCAATTTCCGGTTGCAGCACATCGCCAGGATTTAAAAGATCACCTGTTGCCCAAACAACAAAGTTTTTCGGCGCAGTAACAGATAAGGTATAATCATTGAAATCGTTATAAAATTCCTGTCGATCAGAATGCGGCAACATATCCCAGCCATTATAATCATCATACACAGAAACACGCGGATAAGAATAAGCGCAATAAAAAGTTGTTGAATCAATCTGGCCTTCTCTTCCGCTTTGTTTTGATAAAGGATAATCCCATTCAATATTTATAGTAACTATTGAATGCGGAGGTATTAATGTAGTGAGTTTTACAGGGTTGATAGTTGACCAGCTTATACTGTTAATGTTATACGTATCGTTGTCAATTTTAAAAGATGAAATATGCAAACCAGAATCAAGAAAATCTTCACTGTAAAAACCTGAACGCGGCGCACCAGGTTTGTGCAAATTATTTACAAAACGAATTGCGATCGTCTTTAAAGTATCGGGACTATTATTTGAGTACGCGATTGTTTCCTTTCCTGAAACTGACCTCGTATCTGCATGAACTGTTTCTTCAATATTATACACGCCTTTATTTTGCCAATAATTTTTACCGGGTTCGCCTGTTAATGTACGCGTACCTTTTTGAACTGCTTTTTTAATATTACGCGGCATGTATAAATTCTGCGCATAAACATTTTGAACAGCAATTAATACAATAAGTGCAACACTAAGTTTTTTAATCATCTGCTTATTGTTAGTGGTAAGTTTTCGCAAATGTCTAAAAAAATGGGGCATGATTAAGATGCTTTAAATCATCTCTAACAAACAATGACATTAGCATGACTAATTGCAAACGCTTATCTTCAACATGTGAAGAAAACTTACGTATGGTTTATTGTTTTATTGATTATACAAATAGTGCTTGCACCTATTTGCGCGCCCCATTCATGCGAGTGGGGAAATGAGTTGTATTTTTATACAGGCTTGCTGCAAATGCTGATTTCATTTCTACTTCCTTTCTTTCAAAAAAATATTACTGCCGCTAAACGCGTTGGTATTGGCTTACTTCTTTTATTCATCTTTTTTATTTTTTGGTGTTGCTGGTATCTCGTGTTCGGTTTTACTTTCATGTGCCGGATGTTTTAATTAATTATGAACCGTTTTCTTTTAGTCAACTCAAACATCATTTTCTACAAAAGATGTTTAATTATTGTGACTTAAATTTGCGCCGTCTCAACCTGTTTCTCCTGCTGTTCATTGAAGTAATATTAAAATTAATACGATGAAATCTTTGAAAAACGTAAAGCGTTCAGATGCCATTCCTATTTCCCTTTCCTTAGATACAACTGCTTCAGTTGATGCGTTAGAATCAAAAAAAGAGATTGTTGATAAAAGAGTTTTTTATTTAAGTCTGCAGGCTGTTGTTAATGCGATGATCATTGGTTTGATCGCAAAGTTTTTGGTGTTATTCATTAATTTTTTTACCAATCTTTCTTTTTATGGAAAGTTTTCACTGGCAAGCGCAAGCCCTGCAAATAACCAGCTTGGTTTATTTGTAATTTTCATTCCTGTTATCGGCGGATTGATTGTTGGTATTATGGCAAGATTTGGTTCTGCTGCTATACGCGGTCATGGTATTCCCGAAGCAATGGAACAGGTACTTACCAACGAAAGCAAAATAAAACCTGTTATTACTTTTTTGAAACCAATTTCCGCAGCAATCTCTATTGGTACCGGCGGGCCATTTGGTGCAGAAGGACCAATCATTTCAACCGGCGGTGCATTAGGTTCCGTTGCAGGGCAAATAATGCACATAACTGCAAGCGAAAGAAAAGTGATGTTAACAGCAGGTGCTACCGCAGGCATGGCTGCAATTTTCGGAACACCACTCGCTGCTGTATTATTAGCAATAGAATTATTGTTGTTTGAATTTTCTCCACGCTCTATAATACCAGTTGCTTTGGCATGTGTAACCGGCGCAGGAATGCATTTCGCGTTATTTGGAACAGAAGCAGTTTTTGCGATGCCGAATATTCCTGAACCAAGTGCCATTGCATTGGTTATATATATTTTATTAGGCGCGGCAATTGGTGTTATCGCAGCATTCGTTTCAAAAAGTATTTATTTGATTGAAGATGCTTTTGAAAAATTGCCTGTTCACTGGATGTGGTGGCCGGCAATTGGTGCCGTTGCTGTTGGTGTGGTTGGATATTTTGCGCCGTATACTTTAGGTGTCGGCTACAGCAATATCAGTGCATTATTATCGGGTTCACTTACATTGAATTTGATATTAGGATTATGCTTTTTGAAATTTCTTTCATGGTCAATTTCTTTGGGCAGCGGAACATCTGGCGGAACATTAGCACCATTATTAACTATTGGGGGCGCATTTGGAATTTTATTAGGAATGTTTATCCAGCGCATATTTCCAGAAAGTGATATCAATCTTCCCACCTGCGCATTAATTGGGATGGCTTCAATGTTTGCAGGTGCGTCAAGAGCATTGCTTACTTCAATTGTTTTTGCTTTTGAATCAACAATGCAGCCGCATGGATTATTGCCATTACTTGGTGCTTGCATAGCTGCATATTTTGTTTCATTCTTTTTAATGAAACACGGCACTATCATGACAGAAAAGATTAATCGTCGTGGTGTATTTACACCCAATGCTTATGAAGCTGATATTTTACAAAGATTAAGTGTTGGAACTGTAATGCAAGTTGAACCTGTTGTTTTAAGTGGCGACAATACAGTTGCGGAAGTAAAGCAATGGGTGCATGAATCAGCGAATGGTAATCTGCCTAAAAATCTTGCTGTTGTTGATGACAATGAAAACCTGATTGGAATAATCATATTAAGAACAATACTTGAAAAGAATGATGACGACAGTACACCTGTAAGTGAATTGGTAACGAGTAAAAATGTGTATGTATATGATAATAGTCAGCTAAGTTTTGCAGTTGATTTGATGCATAGATTTAAAGTAAATTTTTTGCCTGTTGTTGACCGAGACAATAAGAAAAAGGTAATTGGAGTCTTAACTCCTCAAGATGTTTTTGGCGTTTACAGAAAGCGCAAACATGAAGAAGATATTTATAAACGCGAAATCTCATTACGGCGGCGTGGTTATAAATTAATTGTAAGAGGAAAACAACTATTGCAAGGTTGATTAAACCGTTATCTATATTTTTAGTAGTAAAAATTAATGCATTAAAAAATTATATTGCCACATGCATACTTTAAAATATTTTTTTATTGCGATTGTTTGTCTTATCAGCGCTCATCTTACTGCACAAACCGAAATAACTAAATGGCAGGATGGAAAGATCGGAGCCGTTTCTCTTACTTATGATGATGGCTCTATCAATCAATTTAAATATGCGTTGCCTGTAATGGAACGATTACAGTTGCCGGCAACATTTTATATAATCACCGGCCCAATTCCCGGTTCTAAATACCCCGGAAAATTTATAGGAAGGCCGGTTGCAGATATCATTGCGGAAACAGCAACAGTTCCTGCTGACTCTACGAATTATTTTGAACGTGTCTCTGCTGCAAAGTATTTAGATTACATCGGCGCAAATGCGTATTACGACAGCAGTGCTATTTTGTTTGAAGATGGAAAAATTGCGCAGGCTTATCATGTAATGGATGCATTATACAATAAAGTAAGAAATGGTGAATTGAAAAAAGGAAACGAGTTGAGCATGGAAGTAGCAGGAGAGAATGGTTTAACATGGGATAGCATTAAAGCTTACGCTTCACGTGGATATGAATTTTCAAGTCATACAATAACACATGCACACATGGCTGTGCTCGATACAACAAACATGTTTTATGAACTTGAAAAAAGTAAAGAAGACATAAGAGATCATTTAGGTGAACAATATACGTTTGATGCAGAAATACCTTTTGGCATTGAACATCCAAGAGCTTTAAAATATGGATTGCCTGCTTATGATGCTTTACGCAATATGATGACAGATGAATACATGCAGGAAATAAATCGTGGTTATAAAACACAACCCGGTTCATCAGGTAAAGAATATGTACAATGGCAACGCGGTGCAACCACTAAAACGCCTTTACCATTAATGAAAGCCTGGGTTGATACAACATTGGCGCATAATAATATTTGGCTGGTACTGGTTTTTCACGGAATAGATGGTTTGGGTTATGAAGCGTTATCACACGAATTGCTCGATACATATTTTCAATATATAAAAAAGAATGAAAATAAATTATGGGTTGCCACCTTTGGTGATGTAGCCAGGTATATGCGTGAAAGAATGCATGCAACTGTAAAAGATGAAAAAACAAATGATCAGATCGTTGTACATCTGCAACATTCATTGGATGCAAATACATACAATGTTCCGCTAACTTTAAAAACGTATGTGCCTGCAAACTGGAAACAAATAAAAGTAAAACAAGGGAATGATCAACAACAAGTACAGTCTTTAAAAGATGTAAAAGGTAATTATATTCTATATCATGCAATGCCTGGTAAAGATGTGATTGAATTATCGCAAATACAATAAGCTTCAATTTTTGTAACAAGCGGTTTGGTTAAAACAAAAATTTCTTCTCTTAATTTAAGAATACCTATCTTAACATAAGCTTTGCGCACAATCTTTCCTTAACGATTAATCTTATTAACATGCCCGTACGAAAAAATTGGTTCCCATTTATTATTATTATTTGTATTGCTGTTATAGGTTTTGCGTGGAAACCTCTTTCGCCGAAAAGAACAGCACCTTTCAGAGACCTTAATAAGAATGGAAAATTAGACGTATATGAAGATTCTAAACAACCAACAGAAGCGAGAATAAATGATCTGCTGAAACAGATGACGATTGAAGAAAAAGCAGGTATGATGTTTATTAATGGCGCAAGAATAAATGATGATGGAAGTATTGATAACAAGCCGGGCAAAGGGATGTTTGCATTTGCGCCGAATGCAAAAGATTTGGTGAAAGAAAAAAAGATGAACCATTTCAATCTTTGGGCAATTCCTTCTGCTGATGTGTTGGCAAAATGGTATAATGCAATGCAACATTATGCGCAGGATTCAACACGCTTAGGTATTCCTATTACAATAGCTTCCGACCCGCGCAGTCATTTTACCGATAATATTTTTGCGATGGCAGGAACAAACTTTTCAAAGTGGTGTGAGCCTTTGGGCCTGGCAGCAATTGGTGATGAAAAACTCACACATGAATTTGCCGATGATGTACGGCAGGAATATATTTCAGTTGGCATTCGTGAATCTTTACACCCGCAGATCGACCTAACAACCGAACCTCGCTGGCCGCGTATTGCAGGCACTTTTGGTGAAGATGCAAATCTTTCTGCAAAGATGACCAAAGCTTATATTTTAGGTTTTCAGGGTGATAAATTAAGTGCAACAAGTGTTGCAACAATGACGAAACATTTCCCTGGCGGCGGCCCGCAATTCGAAGGTCTCGATCCGCATTTTCCATTTCAGAAAGGACAGGTTTACCCCGGCAATAATTTCCATTATCATCTCATCCCTTTTGAAGCTGCATTTGCTGCCCACACGGCTGCTATCATGCCATATTATGGTGTGCCGATGGACAGCGCTCATGAGCATGTTGGCTTTTCTTACAATAAAGGAATTATAACAGGATTGCTTAGAAACAAATATCATTATGATGGTGTTGTTTGCACTGATTGGGGATTAGTTTCAGACACACATATGGGAAATGTTGTTTGGCCTGCACGTGCATGGGGCGAAGAAAAATTAAGTACATCTGAAAGAGTAGAAAAAATTATTGATGCCGGTGTTGATCAGTTTGGTGGTGAAAATATTCCGGAAGTTGTTGTGCAGTTAGTGAAAGAAAGAAAAATCTCTGAAGCAAGAATTGATTCATCTGTAAAAAGATTATTGCGCCAAAAATTTGAATTGGGTCTGTTTGATGATCCGTTTATTGATGAAGCAAAAGCAACACAAATTGTGGGCAAACAAGAATTTGTAAAAGCAGGAGATGAATCGCAACGCAGAGCAATTACCTTATTAAAAAATGATAATAAAGTTTTGCCATTGAAACAAAACAGTTTAAAAATTTACGTACAAAATATCGATGCAAAAGTTGCAGCACAATACGCAACTGTTGTAGATAATCCTAAAGATGCGGATATTGCTATTCTTCGTTTAAAAGCACCATGGTATCCTGTAGAAACAGATATTCCTATGGCAAAAATGTTTCATCATGGTGACCTTGATTTTAAAGGCACACAAAAAGACAGTATTCTTCAATTGTTGAATGCTGTTCCAACTATTGTTGATATTTATTTAGACCGTCCCGCAGTGATTCCTGAAATAAGCGCAAAGGCAAAAGGCTTGCTTGCAGATTTTGGTGCAAGTGATGCTGCCGTTTTAGATGTTGTGTTCGGTAAATACAAGCCCGGCGGTCATTTGCCAATTGAATTACCGTCATCCATGGAAGCTGTACGCAATCAAAAAGAAGATGTGCCTTACGATTCAAAAGATCCGTTGTATAAGTTTGGTTATGGATTGAGTTATTGAGCAAATCAACGGGTTGATGAAAAATTGTTTGATGCAGCAATAGTAACAAAATATTTCGCAGGCCTTATATCAATTTACAATATGAGTTTGGAAAGTTGTACTTAATGTTCACTGAAAACCAGAATAATTACGCAAATTATTTATGTAGCCACAAAGGTTTGCTTTTTAAAATCTTTTTATAAGCAGGACAAGTTTCATCATGCGCACCGGGTAAATAACCGGTACTCATTAAAAATTCATTTACAATTTCGCCGCCTGTGAAACGAAATGTTTTTTTAAACAAGTTCACCCATTCATCTTTTGTTTTCGGATGATGATATACGAGCCATTTTTCAAATGAACCAAATTGTTTTTGTAAGGTAATAATTGTTTTTGCATTTTCTATAGCCGCATTAATTTTTAAACGATTGCGGATAATACCTGCATCATTCATAAGCCGCTGAACATCTTTGTCAGTGTACTTTGCAATTTTTTTTGTAATGAAATTATTGTAGGCTTTTCTGAACGCAACTTCCTTTTTTAAAACGGTTTCCCAACTTAAACCTGCCTGGTTGATTTCCATAAGCAGGCGGCCAAATAATTCATTGTCGTCATGAATAGGAAAGCCGTAAAAATTATCATGATAATTTTTATGCAAAGCTTTTCTTTCGGGGAGTTGTATTGTTTCTATATAACTGCAATAAGACA
>JAFBAF010000256.1 GCA_019247895.1 Parafilimonas sp.
TATGAACCAAAAAAATTTGAATATAACCGCGTTGTTGCAGGTTTAAAAATTGTATTGTGGGGGTTTTTTAAAAAGCTTGTTATTGCAGACAGGTTAAGTATTTATGTAAATGCTGTATATAATAATCCCTATCATCACAGCGGTAAAACTTTTATCCTTGCCACATTTTTATTTTGGTTCCAGATCTATTGTGATTTCTCCGGATACTCCGATATAGCAATCGGCACTGCAAAAGTAATGGGCTACGATCTTATGGAAAACTTTAGGCGACCGATGTTTGGCGGAAGCATACAAGGCATTTGGAACCGCTGGCATTTGTCGTTGTACACATGGTTTAGAGATTATGTTTACCAGCCGCTGGCAAAAACCGCAAGGCGCAGCAAAACAAAATTGCTCGCATACATTGTTGTAATTTTTCTTTTAAGTGGTTTATGGCATGGCGCCAACTGGACGTATATTATTTGGGGAGCTATTTCAGGCCTCACTATTGTTATAGAAAGACTTTATAAGGATAAAGTAAAACCGCAAAAATACATTTCAAAATTATGGATGAAGATTTTGGGAAGTATTATTGCTTTTTTTGTAACCGGTATTTCATGTTTATGGTTTCGGGCTAATTCTGTAAAAGATGCGCTGCACATCGGCAAATCAATTCTTACATTAAAATCCGGATCGCTTTTTAAAGGCAGCCCTCCGATTAACTTTTATTATTTTTTATTAGTTTCTGCAATATTAGTATCGGTTGAATTTTTCCAGGAATATTTACCACAGGTTAAATTATTAAATAATAAATATATAGCCGTTCGCTATGCGGGATACGTTTTAATATTAATGATAATACTGATGATTGGTGTTTTCAATGGTAGCCAGTTTATCTATTTTCAATTTTGATGAATTAATTAAGAAGAAGATTAATGACGAAAGAAGAAGTAAAGCAAGTTAGCCGCCTTTTTAAAAAATTACTCATACTGCTTGTTTTATTATTTGTTTTTGACAGGTTAATTGGAACATGGCTTCAACATGCTTATCAAAATGCACCACAAGGCGATATAAAAACATTCGCACACAGTATTACAGACCCTGCAGAAGATATTTTTATTTACGGCAGTTCAAGGGCGGTGCATGGTTATGATCCTGAAATATTTGCCGATAGTCTTGGCCTTTCTTGTTTTAACAGCGGAAGAGAAAATTCAAACATCTTATATCATTCAGCTATTTTAAAAGAAATGCTGAAAAAGCATACACCAAAAGTTATTGTGCTCGATGTATCGGCAAAAGAACTTACATGGCGTTCCGCAGAAAACAGCAAATTCGTTTTAGCTTCTATGATCTTGCCCTACGTACACAGCGATACATCATTTCAAAACATAGCAAAGCAACTTTTCCCTGATGAACTTAGGAAGGCAGAAGTGTCAAAAATCTATGCATACAATTCTTTGGTATTGCCTTTAGTTGTTGGAAAAAGAAAATTAAAGCACGGAAAAAATTTGCATGGTTATGTTCCTTTGCGCGGTAATAAAGTGGAAGGAAAACTGCCTTCCTTTACCGATGATAATGACAAAACAGATCCTTTAACAAAGCAAAATTTCGAGGACTTTGTAAAAACAGTAAAAGCAAACAACATCAGGTTATATGTAGTTCAATCACCGTTGCTTGTAAAACAATTTAATACCACTATTTCACTTGATACAATTAAAAGTATTCTTAACCGCTACAACGAACCTTTTTGGGATTATGGTTTTGATACTGCTTTTACCAAGAAGCAACTTTTTTATGATAACCTGCATTTAAACACAACAGGTGCAACACTTTTTACTGAAAAACTCGTATCAGATATTAAGGCAGATATAGAAAAAAATCAGCCGGCGCTTTTAAATCATCAACAATCAGCTAAATAATGAATGCATTTCTTTCGAAGAATGAAAACCTTTTAGAAAAACCAATTATCATTTTTGGTTCAGGGCGGTCAGGCACAACTGTAATTTCGGAAATTATTTTTCAGCATGAAGATTTAGCATGGCACTCTAATTACCAGGAATTGTTTCCAAAATTTGCAGGCATCAATCATATGCGGCGTTTATTTGATAATAAATTCTGGCGCATAATTGGAATGAACACCCAAAACAATCGTTCTTTTTCAAATTATATGTTGTTCAGACCAATTGAACGATATGATTTTTGGGAAGCTGTTACGGGTGAACGCATTGATTTTTCAAGAAGCTTTTTGTTGAATGAAAAAGCAACGGCCGAAGAGCGTGAGCACATAAGAACATTTTTTGCGAAGATTGTAAAATTTCAAAAACGTAAAAGGCTTGCCATAAAAATTACAGGCCCTGCACGCATGGAATATTTAATGAGCATTTTTCCTGACGCACAGTTTGTGCTGATTAATCGCGAACCTGTTTCTATCATTCGCTCATGGATGGAAATTTACTGGAACGAGCAAATCACTAATCAACTTTGGTGGCAAGGTGCATATACCGAAGATGAGTTAAAAAAAGCGAAGGAACTTTCATCCAATAAATTTTTATTTGCCGCATTCCAGTATAAAAAATTAATGGAAACCACGCAACAGGAAATTGATAAGATGCATCCTGATATTTATACAGCTTCGTATGAAGATTTTGTAAAAAATCCAAAAGCATTCATAAACGATATGATGCAGTTTCTGCATTTACAACCTTCAAAACTGGTTGATAAATTCATCAACAAATTATCAATAGCCAATCGCAACGAAAGAAAAGCGGCGTCGGATAAATCAGAAATTTCCGAAACTACCAAACAGCAAATACTCCAAATCGTAAACGCGTAAACAGGTTGTAAAAATTTATTGATGATTAATACTGCTGATGAAAAATATTTGCACAAACCTGTTATCATAATTGGCAGCGGCCGTTCAGGCACTACGATCATGTCGGAAATAATTTTTCAGCATGAAGACCTTGCGTGGCATTCTAACTGGCAGGAAATAATTGTTTTTACACCTGTAATAAATTTATTACGCCGGTTTTTTGATAACAAATTATGGCGCTTTAAAAAATTTTATAAATATGTTGGCGTAAGCAAAAACACGCGGCAAAAAAATCAGTCAAAATTTGATTTGATCTTATTCAACCCGATTGAGCGTTATAATTTTTGGGAACATATTTCGGGCAAACGTATAGATTTTTCAAGAGGTTTTTTACTGAACGAAAAAGCAACACCAGAAGAAATAAAACGCATTCGTTCATTCTTAAATAAACAGGTAAAATACCAGGGCAAGAAGCGTTTGATTATGAAGTTCACTGGCCCTGCAAGATTAGAATATTTAACAAGTATTTTTCCCGATGCTTTAATTGTAAATGTTGTGCGTGAACCTGTGGCAACTGTGCGTTCATGGCTGGAAGTTGGTTTCTGGCAACGTATGGGCATTGATAAGCTATGGTGGCGTGGTGCATACACACATGAAGAAATTGCATATTCAGAAACGATAAAAGATAAGCCTGCTTTAATAACTGCATTGCAGTATAAAAAACTGATGGAGACAACACAACAGGAAATTGAAAAACTTCACTTGAATGTATATGAATGCCGCTATGAAGATTTTGTAAAAGATCCAAAAGCATTTATTTATAGAATGATGGAGTTTATGCAATTACCACCATCAAAAAAAGTAGATGCTTATCTTGAAAATATGATTGTTGATAATCGCAATGAACGGCAATCAGCAACCAAAAAAAGTGCAATGCCGGAAGAAACCAAACAACAAATTCTTGCAATAACAGGACCGTATTAGTTGAGTTGTTTAACGTTTAAAGTTTAATGTTAGATATAGTTCGAAACTAAACTGTTTTCAAACAACATTAAATTTTCAACATTAAACCTTAAACAAACAAAGATGGAAAAGAAAATAAAAGTAGCTCATGTTATTCGTGTGTTCAGTTATGGGGGCGCAGAAGTTTTATTGCGTGAATGTTTTGCGCATCCATATTTCAAAGAGCATGTGGAATCAGACCTGTATATTCTTGATCATAAAAAATTAGGCCTTGTCCCTGAAGTAAAACCAAACGTTAACTCTATACATTTTTATCGAATAACAACGTGGAAATTCTTTATCGCGTATGCAAAGTTTTTGCGTCACATAATCAGTGATAAATATGATGTTGTCCACATGCATCTGCCTGTTGCCGGATGGATGACCATTCCTGCAAAATTGTTTAACCCCAAAACAAAATTTATCTACAGCGAACATAACCTTGTTACATTCTACACTAAATACAATTACTATTTAAGCGGCTTAACTTATAATTTGTTCGACAGTCTTGTATATGTTTCGCATGAAGTAGGTGAAGTGGTGAATAAATCGCATAAAGGCTGGTTCTTTAAAACAAAAAAAGCAGCAACAATTCTTAACGGAATTAATACAGATAAGTTCACGAATGCTCATCGTGATTACGATAATGTCAACAATAATTTTACTGTTGGTTTAGTGGCAAGATTTCGTCCGCAAAAAAGAGTTGATCGATGGGTTGAAGTAGCTGCGGAAGTTTACAAACTTAATCCCAACATAAAATTTTTAATGGTTGGAGATGGGCCTGATGATGAAATGTTACGTGAAAAAATAAAATCTTTAAACATGGAAGGCAAAATAGAGGTGCCCGGCATGTTAAGTGATACCGTTGCTGCTTTTAAGCGCATTGATATTTTTTTACTCACAAGCGATTTTGAAGGATTGCCACTTGCGATTATGGAAGCCATGAGTACCGGTTGTGTGCCGGTTGTAAGTAACGTTGGCGGCATAAAACAATTACCTTTTAATGGGTTTGGTTACAAGTTTGACGAGTTTGACGCAGCATCAATCGCAAAAGTGATTGCCGATTATGCAAGCGATCAACAAAAATTTAAAAACGAAAGCTTGAATGCAAGAAATTT
>JAFBAF010000283.1 GCA_019247895.1 Parafilimonas sp.
AATTAAACAAAATAATGGTTGGGGAAGCAATATTGAAATTTCAGACGAAACAGATGCAGTTCTCGAAACCGGCGGCGGATTAAAAAGAGCATCATGGTTTTTTGAAAATGAAACTGATTTTGTTTTAATGAACACTGATGTTCTCACAACCTTGCCGCTTGATGAAATGATCTCATTTCATAAAAACAAAAAAGCTCTGGCAACGCTTGCAACAACTAATCGAAACACGTCTCGTTACTTTTTATTTAATGAAGAAAATATTTTATGCGGATGGAAAAATGTAAAAACTGGCGAAGAGAAGGTCATGCGTCAAGACGAAAATTTAAATCCTAAAGCATTTAGCGGCATTCACGTAATCAACTCTGAAATATTTTCGTTGATGCAACAACAGCAACCAAAGTTTTCAATGGTTGATGTGTATCTTTCTTTATGTACAGAAAACAAAATCTTATCCTTCGATCATTCAACTTCAAAATTTATTGATGTAGGAAAACCGGAAAGTTTACAACAAGCTGCTAGTCTTTTTCAATAATTATTTTAATTCCGTTAAAGCTTGGGCTTCATTATCATGCAGGTTTAAAAGTGCTATATTTGCCCCCGAAGTTTTGCAATTAATGAGCCCATTGCCGATATAATAATGCCTTCTGTTATAATTGAAGGCTTTTTTATTTAATGTGACTCACTTGGCGAAGCTATATATTTATATTTGCAGATTTATGTCAATTAATAAAAAGCTGATACTCCGGTTACTTGCCCTGTTTTTATTTTTTCTATTGATGAATGCGCAGGCAAAAGCGCAGGATTTGTTGCGTAATTATGATTTAAGTACATTAAAAGTGGACAAACTTTCTGATGCTGATATTTTAAAGTTTAAACAACAATTGGCTAACTCCGGATTAACAGAAGAGCAAGCCGGGCAAATTGCCATATCTAAAGGAATGCCTGTTACTGAAGTGCAAAAATTGCGGGTTCGTTTACAACAATTAAGCACAACTGCACCAAACCAAAATCAGGCAGCTAATCAAAACCAACTTAATAACAATCGGAATAATTTACGTGATACGACCGGTAATCAATTCAATAATATTGACACTACCCCAAAAAAGCCATTGATCAATCCACGCATTTTTGGATCAGAGCTTTTCAATAATCCAACACTTAACTTTCAGCCAAACATACCTGTTGCAACGCCTGTAAATTATATTATTGGCCCGGGTGATCTGTTAAACATTAATGTGTATGGAGTCCAGGAAACAACTATTCCTGTTTCTGTTTCACCTGAAGGAAATATTATCATTCCAAATGTCGGCCAGTTGCAGGTTTCGGGTTCTTCTATTGAATCTGCAACGCAAAGAATTACTTCTTTAATGAGCCGTACAGCTTATACAACGGTTCGTTCCGGCGCCTCTAAAGTAAGCATTACTGTTGGTGGTATTAAAAGCATTAGCGTTACAATAATCGGCGCAAATAAACCGGGTAATTATACAGTTCCATCTTTGGCAACTGCATTTAATGCTTTGTTTATTGCAGGCGGCCCGGCAGAATTTGGAAGTTTTAGAAAAATAGAATTAATAAGAAATAGCAGCATACTTAAAACAATTGATCTGTACAGGTTTTTGGTGAATGGCGATGAAAGCGACAATGTTACATTACAAAACAATGATGTAATAAGAATTCCTTCTTACAAAACAAGAGTTATAATTGATGGTTATGTAAAGCGGCCTGGCATTTTTGAAATGTTACCCAATGAAACATTGCAGGATCTGCTTAACTATTCATCAGGATTTACGGATAGCGCATACACATCATCGGTAAAAATTGTACAGTTTACCGGCAAAGAATTAAGCGTAAAAGATGTAGAGGCGGCAGATTTTAATAATTATAAAATGCAGGCCGGCGATAGTGTTATTGTAAGCAAAGTTTTGAATAGATATACAAACCGGATTACTTTATCCGGTGCAGTATACAGGGAAGGAATTTATGAACTAAGAAATGGAATGACTGTAAAAGATCTTATTGATAAAGCAGACGGATTGCGGGAAGATGCATTTATGCAACGGGCAGAAATATTCAGGCTAAAAAATGATCTTACAAAAGAAATGTTGTCATTCAATCCCTCTGATACTACAGCTGAAAAAAGTATCTTATTAAAGCGCGAAGATTCTGTGGTCATATCTTCTCTCTTCGATTTGAAAGATCAATATTATGTTTCTGTGTTAGGTGAAATAAGAAACCCGGGTTATTATGATTACCGCGATAGTTTAACCCTCAAAGACATTATTTTACAGGCAGGTGGTTTTACCGATGCCGCTTTTCCGCAGCGAATTGAGATAGCAAGATTAATTAACCGCGATACGCTTACAGCGCAGGATGTAAGAGCGAGTATGATCATTGAGATAAAAGATTTAACTGAGCTTGTAACACCTGCAAAAAATATTGTACTGCAGCCTTCTGATATTATAACCATAAAACGCAAACCCGGTTATCTTGCATTTCAATCTATAACGGTTTCAGGCCAGGTGCAATATCCCGGGCCATATGTTTTAGCCAAAAGAGAAGAACGTGTAAGTGATATTATTAAACGTGCAGGCGGTTTTTCGCCGGAAGCTTATTTGGAAGGCGCTTACATAAAGCGCTATAATTTTAATGCCCAGGAAAATCAGGCTAAGCAACAGGTTATTTCAAACCTGCAACAGCAATTAAATGATTCAAGTGCAAACCTGTTGCAACAACAACAGCGAAATAAGTTCGATCAAATTCCATTGGATATAAAAAAAATTCTTACTTCGCCTGGTTCGCCTGAAGATGTGGTTTTGGTTTCCGGTGATGAATTAATTATACCGAAATATAATGCTCAGGTTAAAATAAGCGGAAGCGTATTGTTTCCATCGCAAATACCCTATAACGAAAAATATAGTTTGAACGATTATATCGCATCAGCAGGTGGCGTTGCTGAAAATGGAAAAAAGAGCCGTACGTATGTTGTGTATGCAAACGGAAAAGCAGCAACAAAACGTGGCTTTTTATTTTTTAAAACTTCTCCTGAAATTAAACCGGGAGCAGAAATAATCGTTCCTGAAAAAGAAGAAAGACAAAAAATATCTCCAACTGAATTTATTGGTATAGCAAGTGCAATTGCTTCTCTGGCTGGTGTGGTTATTGCCCTATTGCATTATTAAAAAATTTCATGAAGCAAAAGTTTTTATTAACCTGCTTGTATATTTCATTTATAACTTTTTGTTCTGCTCAAAACAAATTGCAGCTTATTACAAATAACAGTAGTGATTATGTTATTGTACTGACGCAAAATGCTACCGCTGCGGAACAAAAGGCTGCAAAAGTTTTACAGCAATACTTTCAGCAGATTTCAACTTATAAATTAAATATTATAACGCAGGAAGGTGATGGTTCATTAAAACAAATAATCGTTGGCAGAACCAATAAAATAAATCAGCAGGAGCTTAATGGTTTGGATGAAGATGGAATACTTATCAAGTCAATCAACAACACAATAATACTAAGCGGCGGCGGCAGAAAAGGGGGTTTATACAGCGTTTACACTTTTCTTACTGATTATATGAATTGTAAGGCGCTTAGTGCAAGCAACATCAGCATACCTAAGTATAATAACTTCAGTTTAAATGCACCGCTCTATAAAAAATATTCTCCTACATTTTCTTACAGGTCAACCTATTTTGTTGATGTGATGGATAAAAATTATTGCGACTGGCACAAGCTGAATTATTTTATGGAAGACTGGGGTTTATGGGTGCACTCATTCAAAACATTATTACCGAAAGAGCAATACTTTGCCTCACACCCGGAATATTTTGCTTTGGTAAATGGCAAGCGAACACCCGACCAACCAGACCTGACCAATCCTGAAGTTTTAAAAATTGTAACGGCAAATCTTAAGCGATTGATGGATTCAAATCCTTCAGCTAAATACTGGAGTGTAAGCCAGAACGACAATTCAAATTATTGTCAGTGCCCCAATTGCAAAAAGCTTGATGATGAGCAAGGCAGCCACCAGGGCAGCTTATTAACTTTTGTAAATGCCGTTGCAAAACAATTTCCCGATAAGATTATTGCCACACTTGCTTATAATTATTCTTTAGCACCTCCAAAAAATTTAAAGCCGGCAAACAATGTTATGATGGTGATTACTACATCAAACGACAGGCATGTACCAATAACCAATGCGCCGAACAGCAGCTTTAATATATATTTTAAAAAATGGACAACACTCACCAATAATATTTTTGTGTGGGATTATATTTCGCAGTTTGGAAATGCTTTAAGTCCTTTTCCGAATATAAATACATTAAAGCCAAACATCAATTTTTTTGCAAATAATAATGTGCATTATGTTTTTGAAGAAGGTATTGGTAATATAGCGGGTGAATTTTCTGAATTAAAATGTTATCTCGTAGCAGAATTAATGTGGAATAAAGAAGTGAAAGCAGATTCGTTGGCTAAAAATTTTGTTGATGAATACTATGGTTCAGGGGGCAAATACATTTGGCGGTATCTGAAACTTTTAAACAGAAACGCAGACGCTGCTAAAACACCGCTAACAGCTGGCGGTTCTCCTCTAAACGCAAAAAACACGTATCTCTCCAATACTAATTTAGATGCTTATGAAGCCTTGTTCAGGCAAGCTTTGCATGTAACAGATTCATCAACAGTGTTTGCAAAAAGAATTAAAAAAGAATACTTAAGTGTTTTGTATGCAAGGCTTGAAAACAATAAGCCATCGGCAAACGATAAATCATACACAATTAGCAAAGCTGATTACGCTGCATTGTTAGATAAATGGTATGCCATAGCAAAATCTGTAAACATCAATTACATTAACGAAGGCAGAACAAAGCTTGATGATTATTATAATAAAAACAAATCGCTTACCAGCAACCAATAAATTTAAGCTGTAATAATGGCAAAGATTTACGAAGAAGTTACTATCAAAGACATCGTTCTGAAAATAAAAGAATGGTGGAAATTCTTTTGGAGTAAATGGCTTTGGTTTTTTTCTGCAGGCTTTATATGCGGCGTGCTTGCGGTAATATATGTATGGAATCAAAAACCAAGTTATACAGCCACTTTAAACTTTATTTTATCAAGCGACAATTCGCAGAATTCAAGCATTCTCGGGCTGGCTTCGCAATTAGGTGTTGATCTTAGCTCCAATACAGACGCATTTTCGGGTGATAACATCATCGCATTAATGAGCTCAAGAACTATGGTTCAAAAAACTTTACTGCAAACGCCGCCAGGGGGCACGCAAACTTTACTGAATATTTATGTAAAAGAAGAGAAGCTGAACGATAGCTGGCAGAGTAAAGAACGTACAAAAAATGCATATCCTTTTCCTGCTGATACAACCAAAATGAATTATGTGCAGGATAGCTTGTTCAGGGAAGTTTATTTGAAAATCATAAATGATAATCTCACTGTGCAGCGGCCTGATAAAGATATTTCTGTGTATGTTGTAGCAACAAAGTCAGCCAACGAAATTTTTTCGTTGTACCTCACAAAATATCTCGTTCAGTCAACTTCAAAATTTTATATCGATACAAAAACAAGTGTATCGAGAAGCAATCTCAGTATGCTGCAGCACGAAGCTGACAGCATTCATTCCATACTTATACATTCTATTGCAGCATCAGCCAAAACATACGATTATACCTTTAATTTAAACCCTGCTTACCAGGCGCAAAGAGTGCCCGCGCAGGAATCGCAATTAACGGCAACAGCATTGGGCAATGCTTACAGCGAAGTTTTAAGAAATCTTGAGCTGGCTAAAATTAACCTGCAAAAAGATACGCCGTTATACCAGGTTATTGATGAACCGCAACTGCCGTTAATAGCTGAAAAAAGCAGCCGCTTGATTGCTTTAATAGTTGGTGGTTTTGCAGGCGTTTTTTTAATGATGCTTTATTTTATTATTAAAGGTTTACTCAAACTTGCAAAATAATACAGCTGTAAGGCTTTTTTTAATTAAGTTTTAATGTCTTTTAAAAAGAATTTTTTTCGTAACATTTTTGTTTATGGAAGTTATAGTTTTTCAACGCAGCTTGTTTCTTTTTTAGCAAGCCTTATTACATCAAGGCTGTTGCTGCCATCAGATTTTGGATTGATTGGTCTTATTACTGTTTTCTCAAACTTTATTATTATTTTTTCAGATAGCGGAATTTCATATGCTGTTATAAGGTCTCAATATAAAAGCACTTATCATCGCGCTTTAAATTCTATCTCCGTCATAATTGGTATTCTGCTTTGTTTTGTTTTTGTTTTGCTGGTTTATCCCATTTCTTATTTTTATAAAGATGCAACGCTTGTACTACCGTCTTTTGTGATTGCTTTTTTATTTATTGCACGTTCATTTAACACGATACCGGTTGCTCTATTGCAGAAAGAATTAAAGTTTTCTGCTGCAGGTAAAATATTATTAACAGCAACAGTTGCCTCAACTATAAGCACCATCATATTGGCATATGCAGGCTTTGGGTATTGGTCGCTTATATGGTCGCAGTATGTAAACTCAATTGTTACGACAATAATTGTATACAGAAAAAAAGGAAGCTGGTTTAGTTTTCGCAAACCTGTTTTAATTAAATCATTTCAGCTTACAAAAATTTTAATAGGCAGCGTTACCGGTTTTAATTCTGTAAATTATTGGGCACGTAATTCCGATAATCTGATTGTTGGAAAATTCTACGGCTCCGGCGACCTTGGTATTTACAGCAGGGCTTATTTAATGCTGATGATGCCGCTGAATATTGTATCCAGCTTGTTTTCATCTGTGTTGTATCCAAGTTTAGTAAAGCATAAACACGAAGGCGGCAACGTTGAAAACGAATATTATTTCATTCTTAAAATAATATCCCTCCTAAATATTTTACTTGCTTTTGTTTTAATCGTGTTTCCAGGCTTGTTTGTAAAAATATTATGGGGCGAAAACTGGATGCCGGTTGCAAACCTGCTGCCTTATTTTGGATTGCTTGTAATGACGCAAACCTTAATGAGCACACTTGGCCCTTTAATGGTATTAGAAAAAAAAGAGAAAGCGCTGATGTATGCAGGCTGGGTAAGCGCCGCAATAATGATAGGAGGAATAATTTATGGCGCCACTGTATCACTCACTGCAATTGCAGCATTTTATGCATTAGTATATATTTTACTGGTATTGCCTATATATATTTTTTTTATGATTGGCTATAAACTTCGCTTCACTTCTCATTTACTAAGCTTTTGGCTTCCGAAATTATTTCTTTCATTCTTGATTTGGATAGGCCTGTATTTTTCTTTTCCTAAAATTGTAGTTACTGGTTTCATACTTTGGATATTGGTTGTGTTTTGGGATACACGGAAGGAAGTATTTAATATTACCGGCTTTATTTTAGCCAAGTCAACACAAAAATTTTCAAGGAATGCTTAAAGCTTTTAAGAAGAATATTTGGCAACTAATTCATACTGTTTTTAAAATAAAATTGTTTGAAAAAATACTTCTGCTTTTGGTAAAAGGCAAATATACAGATGCGTATATTGCTGCGTTTATTCCACCGCACAGGTATTATAAAAACCCAACTTATCGTACAGCAAAAAAAGGAACATTAAGACTGCATGCAAATCTTCATGATTATAATGACTGGAAAGCTTATTGGGGGTTGAAAGAAAAAGAACGGGAAAATTTGTATGCACTTGCAGCAAATGCAAAAACAGTAATTGATATAGGCACAAATAATGCTTGGGTGTTAATGAATCTTGCAAAAATTATCGAAAAAAATAACGGCTTTGTTTATGGCTTTGAGCCGCACCCGAATACATTTAAAAGATGCTTAAATAATATTAAAAAAAGCAATCTTGAAAATTGCAAAGTATTTAATATGGGTTGTGGCGAAGCTGATTCGGAGCTACAAATGATACAGGTTATTGAAAGTAACAGCGGTCAAAACAGGATCGTTCATCGGGCTGATAAATCGCAATCGTTGCAGCATGAAGTGGTAAGTATAAAAGTTACTTCTTTAGATAAGCAATTTGAAAATTTAGAAAAAATAGATCTTATAAAAATTGATGTGGAAGGTTTTGAAATGCATGTTTTAAGAGGAGCAGACAACCTGCTTCGCAAACACAAGCCAGTTATTTTTATTGAGATTAATGATCCGTTATTGCAGCTTAATAATACATCGGGTGAAGAAGTAATAAGCTTTTTAAAAAGTCAATACAATTATAGTATTACAAATGCCTTAACTCAACAGGCAATTGACAAAACAACAGATTTAAAGAATCTGCAAATTGATGTTATTTGTACGCCTTAATGATTGAGTTCATTTTATAAATTTTGTTTTAATAAGCACTGTTCGCCATAATTACTCCATCGTGTTTGTTTCTCATTATGCAGATTTATACGGAGCAAACCGCTCAATGCTTAATCTTATTTATTGCTTGCAACAAAAAGGCATTAGCGATATTAACGTTATTATTCCCGCAGAAGGCGGTGTTTGCAATGAGCTTAAAAAGCTCAACATAAAATTTTATGTTATTCCTTTTGTAAATGAATCATACGATTACAGAAAGCCACCTTCTCATTTAAAAATGCTTGCTAAAAAATATTATAATCTTTTTCTTGTTGCAAAACATAAACATCATTTTAAAAAGAATAGAAACTTATTAATTCATACCAATAGTTCTGTAACTTTTTTTGGCGCTTACCTTGCTCAAAGTTTACGCGTGCCCCATGTATGGCATATACGCGAATTTGGAAAACCGGATTATAACTTCATATACAATTTTGGAGAATCATATTTTTTTAAATGGGTGAATAAAGCATCAGCGGTTATTTTTATAAGCAATGCTTTGTTTAATTATCGTATGAAGAAAAAAATAAAACCCATGTATGAAATAATTTATAATGGCGTAATATCTGAAAACGCAATTACAGACACAATAAATCCTAAACCAAAAAATCAAATTTTCCGGTTTGGAATCAGCGGACATATATCAGAAGCTAAAAACCAGGCAGATGCTATAAAAGCATGTAAGCTTGTGAATGAAAGTTTTGATTGTGAGTTATGGATTGCCGGAACAGGTGATGAAGATTTCATTAAAGAACTTCAATTATTAATTACATCACTTACTATCGGGGAGCGTGTTAAGTTCATTGGTTTTATTGATGATATTGCTGCATTTTATGATTCGGTAGACTGTGTTTTAATGTGCGCAAAAAGCGAAGCTTTGGGAAGAGTTACTATAGAAGCAATGAGCAAAGGATTGCCTGTGATTGGTTTTAATAATGCCGGCACATGTGAAATAATTAAAGATGACTTTAATGGTTTGTTGTATAATAATGATTATACGCAGCTTGCAGAAAAAATGAAAGCAGTAATAAATAATTATGAAGCTCTTAAACCCATACGTGAACACGCATTGGAAACTGTAAAGGAAAATTTTACAATCGAAAAATATACTGCATCCGTAATGGAAGTGTACAACGAAATATCAGGAGCTTAATAATAATGGCCGATTTACCCTTCATCACTATCATCACTGTTGTTTACAATGGCGCAAAAAATATTAAAACAACAATCGAGTCTGTGCTAAATCTTCCTTACCCACACATTGATTATATAATTATTGATGGCTGTTCCAAGGATGGCACACAGGATATTATTAAAACTTACGAAAGCAAATTATTTTACTGGGTAAGTGAGCCGGATAAAGGCATATACGATGCGATGAATAAAGGCTGGGCTAAAGCAAAGCCGGGAAGCTATATAATTTTTTTAGGCGCCGGTGATTACATTATTTCATTGCCCGATATGAGCAATGTTACAGCGGATATAATTTATGGCAATGTGTGGTGCGGCGATTTGTTGTTTAACGCTTCAGCGGATTTTAGGTTGCGCTTAATCAATAGCGTTCATCACCAGGCAGAGTTGGTTAAAAAAAATATTCAGCCGCAGCCGCCATTCAATTTAGCTTACCCCTTTTTTGCGGATTTTGATTTTAACCAGCGGTTGTTTAAAAGAAAATTATCATTTAAAAAAGAAGCATCGTTTGTTTCGTATGCATTAGAGTTCGGTGTAAGCAACAACGCTTCTAAAAAAGAAATGCTCGATATAGTAAAGAAAAATTATGGAGCAGCTTATCGTTTGCTCGCTAAAATGTACTACGCATTCCAAGGCGCAAAAGCATTGATCACCAAAAAAAGTATTACATCTTTTAAATGATACAAGCACGGCGCAATATTTTTCAAACATTAATAAATGAACCTATAACATTCTTAGGCGGCTTGTTATATTTTCTCATGATGTTTTCTCCCGCTTATAATGTTGTGCTAAAAATTATCCTTATTGTTTTTTTATCAGGCATCATAATTTTTTCAAGAATAGCTTTTGATAAACTGAATATTACCAAACCAGTTTTAACATGGTACGTTATATTTATTCTGCATGGCATCTTTTTTACCATACTTGGTTTTCTCTATGGCAATAACACAACATATGTTTTAAGAACAACAACCTACAATATTTTTTGGCCTTTTTTATACCTGTTATTTACGGTGGGCATTTATAAGCTTTCATCGTTAAGATTTTTTGTTAAAGTGATTCTTTTTGCCAACTTTTTAATTGCCTTGTATTTAATCGGAAGTATCTTAACTATTGTTGGCGTTTTGCCGGGCAACCCTGTTGTAACATTTGAAATGTCCAAGCTCTCGTTTGATTCACTGGCAGGTCTTGCAAAAATTGAATCGCCTGCCGTAATATGTTTAATGTTTACACTTCCCTTTATTATTTCATTAAGCTTTATTGCCACAAAGCAAAACTTTGGTCTTAACCGCCTGTTCTTAAACATTAATATTCTTATATCAATCGTTGCAGTAATCGCTACTGCAAGGCGCGCTCTTATACTAAATATAATTCTCGGTTTTATATTCACAATTATACTTGTTAAGATTACACCAACCTTAAATCAAAAACTTTTTAATAAAAGAATTTTTAGTGTTTTGATTATCGGCAGCATCTTTATTGTAATTGGCGCCATCATTTTTCAAAGCCTCGGAATATTTGATTTATCAATTGTATTTGAAAAATTTATGAGTGCATTCTCATCAAAAGAAAACTTAAAAGATGCAAGTACATTAACGCGCTATACCCAATTTGATTCGCTTATAAAATCATGGCTGCAAAAGCCCTGGTTTGGTTTTGGTAATGGCGCCGTGTCAGAATATGTTGTAAGAAGTAAAACCACGCCCTGGGTGTATGAATTAACATACGTTGCCCTTCTTTTTCAAACAGGTATCATCGGCGCTGTTATTTATATTTTATTGTTGATATGGCCGATAATAAAAAGCATACAGTTATTAAAGTTGCCAGATGAACAGGCAGCTGTTTTTCTAATTCCTTCAATAGTTGGCTGCGCCTGTTTTTTAATTGCCAACGGCACCAATCCCTACCTTATATCTTATGATTATATGTGGGCATTATTTTTTCCTGTTGCCATCATTAATTATTATTTGAAACAGCAATAGATGCAGCCGACTGTTACCATTTTATTAGCTGCATACAACGGCGAAAAATTTATTGCTGCACAAATTGAAAGCATTATTCATCAAACATATTCTAACTGGAAGCTGGTTATAAGAGATGATTGTTCAACTGATAATACGAAGCCAATTATAAGGCAATATGCAAGCAGATTTTCCGACAAAATATTTTTATTGGAAGATGATAAAAAAAATCTTGGAAGTACGGGCAATTTTAATACGCTTATGCAATTTGCAAAAGCTGCCGAATACATAATGTTTTGCGACCAGGATGATGTGTGGCTGCCTGGTAAAATTGAAATCACAATGAGTGAAATGCTGCAGCAACAAAAAAATCATCCGCAATTGCCATTGCTTGTGTATACAAATTTTATTTATGTTGATGATGCTTTACAGCCAATTGCATCAAAGCAGAATTTTTCTGCCACTAAAATTCAGCCGTTGCATCTTAATCATTTGCTTGCGCAAAATCCGGTGTATGGTTGCACCATGCTTATAAATAAAGAACTTATAAATAAGGTTGGAGAAATTCCTGTGGTTGCAGAAAACAGCGATTATTGGATTGCTTTGGCAGCTTCAATATTTGGTAAAATTTTTTATATAAAAAAGCCAACTGTATTTTACCGCCAACATGAACAGAACATTTCAGGTCAACATAGTAATGACACACCAGGAAAAAGAATTTCAAGAAATCTTGTTGACAAAAAAATTTTTGACGATGTAAACAGGAAATACCAGATGGCAATTCAATTAAAAGATCAATACAATACACTTTTAAATAAACAACAAAAAAATTTGATTGATACGTATGTAAGCTTTTTACATTCCAAAAAAATAATACCTGCTTTTAAAAGTTTAAAAAGCGGCATCAGGCGTCAAACTTTTTGGCAAACGGCCTTATTTTATTTTGCTGTTTTATTGCGTAAAGCTCCAATTCAATCGTAAATTTTTTGGAATGGGAAAACCGCTTGTTGTAATATCTGGTGTTAATCTTGTCGAAGCCGGTCCGCTTTCTGTTTTTAAAGATGCTGTAAAATCATTCACTGAAAATTTTGCTAATAAATACCAGCTTGTTCTTCTTGTATACAATAAGAACTTGCTCAGTGATTTAAATATGGAAGGTGTTCAATTGCTTGAATATAAATATCCAAAAAAATTATGGTTGTTTAGAGTTTGGTTTGAATATGTTCATTGTTATTTTCTTTCAAAAAAATTAACACCTTTTTTTTGGTTTGCCATACATGATATGACGCCCTGCGTTGCCTGTAAAAGCAAAGCGGTATATTGCCACAATCCTGCACCATTTTACAATCTAAGTTTACGGGATGTTTTCTTTGAAAAATCTCTTTTTTTCTTCCGTTACTTTTATAGTTTTTTTTATCGCCTCAACATTAAAACAAACAAGTATGTAATTGTGCAGCAAGACTGGCTACGAAAAGCATTTGAAAAAAAATATCAGGTTGCAAATGTTATTGTGGCTTATCCTGATGTGCATATTAATGCCGCGCAAATAATTGCTGATGAGGTTGCACAGGTAAAAAGATTTATTTATGCAGCCATGCCGCGTGTTTTCAAGAATTATGAAGTGTTACTAAAAGCAGCGGAAAAACTATACCAAAAAAAATTGGTGTTTGAAGTGATTGTAACAATTAATGGTTCAGAAAATAAATACAGCGCTTATTTAAAAAAGCAATTTCAGCATATACCTAATATCAAATTTATTGGCTTGCAACCAAGGCAAAAAATTTTTGAACTGTATCAAAACAGTTCATGTTTAATTTTTCCTTCAAAGCTTGAAACCTGGGGTTTGCCAATTACTGAAATGAAATCATTTCACAAACCCATTTTTGTTGCCAATGAATTGTATGCACATGAAACGGTTGCCGATTACGATAAAGCTGTTTTTTTTAATGCAAACAATTCTGATGAATTAGCAGGTTTAATGGAGCAGCTTATTACTGATACGATTATTTTTCACAAAACAAATTTCACTCAGCCCGCACAACCGTTTACAAAAAGCTGGAAAGAACTTTTTAACTTATTGCTGGCAGAAAATTAATCATGCAGTATCAACTTACAGCTTCCATTGTTTTGTATAAGAATAATGAATTTGTAAAAAAAACTATTAAGTCTTTTTTAAATTCATCTTTACAGGTAAAGCTTTTTTTAATTGATAATTCTCCAACGGATGAATTGAAAATTTTATTGCTTGAATTTCTAAACGATGAAAGAGTTGAATATATATTTAATAATAGTAATGTTGGCTTTGGCGCCGGGCATAATATTGCCATAAAAAAAATAATTGAGACATCGCCATATCATCTGGTATTAAATCCTGACGTTGTTTTTGATGCAGCGATTTTGCCGGAACTTATTGATTATATGAAATTGCATAATGATGTTGGTATAATAGCGCCAAAGGTATTAGATGAAGCGGGTTCGTTGCAATACTTGTCAAAGCTTTTGCCTACGCCTCTCGATTTTTTCATAATAAGATTTATGCCTTTTGCATTCAGGAGAAAGCAAGCTCATTTTAAATTAAAACAGTCGCATTATAATAGGCTTATGAATGTACCTTTTTTATCCGGCTGCTTTATGATTTTTAATACAGCAGCTTTAAAACAAACCGGTTTGTTCGATGAAAAGATTTTTATGTACACAGAAGATATTGATATAACAAGGCGGATGATAAACGCATCTTACAAAACAATTTTTTATCCTTTTGTTTTTATATACCATCATCATCAAAGAAAATCTTTTACTGATTTAAATGTGTTTAAAATCTATTTAAAATCAACGTTGTATTATTTTAATAAATGGGGTTGGTTTTTTGATAAAGAAAGAAATAAAATTAACCAGCTTACACTATCTCAATTAAAGCCAGAATGAAGGTTGTTGTTACAGGTGCATCAGGCTTTATAGGTAAGCGGCTTATAGAAATGGCAAAAGACAGATATGAAATTTTGCCTTTATCATTAAGAAATAATAATCTTTCAAACATTGATTTAACTGGCACTGATGTTATTGTGCATCTTGCCGGCAAAGCACATGAAATGAAGAAAGCAGATGACCGTTTGTTTTATGAGATCAACTATCAATTAACGAAAAACCTTGCAGAAAAAGCGCTTGAACAAAAAATTCCGCATTTCATTTATATAAGCTCAATAAAAGTATATGGAGACGAAACGAGCAAAATTTTAAATGAACAATCAGCCTGCAGCCCAACGGATGCGTATGGGAAAAGTAAATTGCAGGCAGAGCAATATTTGCAAACTGTCAACGCAGATAAAATGGCTGTTGCAATTATTCGCCCGCCATTAGTATACGGCAGTGAAGTAAAAGGTAATATGATGAGGCTGTTGAAGCTTTCAAGCAAAAAAGTTCCTTTGCCGCTTGCCAATACAAATAATTTGCGCAGCATGGTGTTTGTTGATAATTTAATTGAACTGATTTTTACTATTATCGAAAAGAAAGCTGCGGGAATTTTTATTGCAGCAGATGAAAAGCCTTTATCAACCGATGTTGTTTTGCAAATGATAAAAAATAATTTAGGTAATAATACAACACTTATAAGTTTGCCTCTTGGTGCACGCAAAATTGTAAAAAAATTAAAGCCTGGTTTATACAGCCGCCTTTTTGATTCTTTAGTTGTTGATAATTCAGAAACTAACAGGTTGCTGAATTTTAAGCCGCCTTACAGCACCGAATATGGTATTAAAAAAATGGCTGATTGGTTTAAAGCACAGTAATATAAACGCGACTGTCTTATAAAAACAAAATTGATGGTTGAATGAACAAATAACACGAGTATGCTTTTTAATACAGATGAATTTATAAAAGAGAAAATAACACGCAGGCAAAAAAGCCTTTTCAAAAAAGATATTACTACGCATCATGCAGAAATTTCAATTGCTATAAAAGATAAATCGGTATTGGTAATTGGCGGCGCAGGCACTATCGGCGCTGCGTTTATAAAATCATTGCTGCCATATCAGCCAAAAAAATTAATTGTGGTTGACATAAATGAAAATGGGCTTACAGAATTAGTGAGAGATTGCCGCAGCTCAAACAAAACAATCTTGCCTGATTATTTCAAATTCTACCCTTTGAATTTTGGCAGTAACATTTTTGATAAAATATTCCAGGCTGAAGCGCCTTTTGATATAGTTGCAAACTTTGCGGCGCATAAACATGTACGCAGCGAGAAAGATGTCTTTTCAATTGAAGCCATGATTGAAAACAATGTAATTAATGCAAAGTATTTGCTTGACACATTGAATGCACATAAGCCTGAACACTTTTTCTGCGTGTCAACAGACAAAGCAGCTAATCCTGTAAACATAATGGGCGCCAGCAAAAAACTGATGGAAGAAGTGATATTGGCTTATTCAAAGGATTTTAATATTACTACGGCTCGTTTTGCCAATGTTGCTTTCTCAAACGGTAGCTTGCTGGCAGGTTTTATTGAAAGAATAATGAAACAACAACCGCTTTCTTGCCCGGAAGATGTGAAGCGTTTTTTTGTATCGCCGCAGGAAGCCGGTGAAATATGTTTGCTGGCTTGTGTGCTGGGCAAATCAGGCGAAATATTTTTTCCAAAGTTGCAGCAAAATGATATGATAAACTTTGCTGACATAGCAATTGCATTTATACAAACATTGGGTTACGAGCCGCTGATTTGTACAACTGAAAATGAAGCGAAAGAGAAAGCTATTCTGATTAAAGAAAACAAATACCCTGTTTATTTTTTTGCAAGTGAAACTTCCGGCGAAAAATTGTATGAAGAATTTTATACAGAAGAAGAATTTTTAGATATGGATACGTTCACTTCGCTCGGTATAATAAAAAATGCAAAAAGAAAAGACAAAGCAGAGCTCAGCAATATCATTTTTCAAATAAAAAATTTGTTTCTGTCAACGACTGAAAAGCACGATGTAATTGCATTATTAAACAAACTGCTGCCCGGCTTCAGGCACATTGAAACAGGAATAAATCTCGACCAAAAAATGTGATCATGTACAAAGCTGTAAAGCGTTTTTTTGATTTTATTTTTTCATTATTGATGCTCGTGATTTTAATTCCGCTTATGCTGCCTGTAATTATTTTATTAAAGCTGACAGGTGAAGGCGAAATATTTTATAAACAGAAAAGGATTGGCTTGCGCAACAAGTGCTTTCACATTATAAAGTTTGCAACCATGCTCAAGAACAGTCCGAATATGCTTACAGGATCTATTACTGTTAAAAATGATCCGCGGCTTACGCCAATGGGAAAATTTTTAAGAAAAACGAAACTGAATGAACTGCCGCAAATTTTAAATGTAATAAAAGGCGAAATGAGCTTTGTAGGTCCACGTCCGCTGGTTGATGCAACCTTTAACGCTTATCCTGAAAATATACGTTATAAAATTTACCATTCAAAGCCAGGCATAACGGGCATCGGCTCTGTTGTTTTTCGTGATGAAGAATCGCTAATATCAAACGCAAAAATGCCGCCCCACGAGTTTTATAATAATTTTATAGCACCTTATAAAGGTGAGCTTGAGATTTGGTATAACGAGCATAAATCTTTTTACACCGATTGCGTAATATTATTTGCAACAATTTGGGTAGTTGCGTTTCCATCAAGCAACATCGTATATAAACTATTTAAGAATCTGCCTCAACGTCCCGATTTTAAACATGCCCAGATGCTAAAAAGTATTCCGGCACAAAGCTTATGAACATTTGAAACCAAAACTGCTTTTATTTACAAACCGTCTTGTAGTAGGCGGGATTTCAAATGATATCATTCCGCTTGCTTACCATTTGCAAACGGAGTTCGATATTCTTATTTTATATGGTGAAAAAGAAAAAGATGAAGTGGAAGCAGATTTTTTATTGACAGCTTATCCTGGGCTTAAATTAAAAAAGATAAAATCGTTTAAAAAAACTATCAATCCCTTCAATGATCTTCTTGCGTATCATGATATTAAAAAAGTGATCAGAAATTTTAAAGCCGGTATTGTTCATACGCACGGTCCAAAATCAGGATTATTAGGGAGATACGCTGCGTATAAATGCAAAGTACCGGTTATCATTCATACATTTCATGGTCATCATTTTCATTCTTATTATAATAAATTCATCAACTGGTTTTTACTAAAAATTGAAAAAAAATTAAGCCGGATTACAACAAAAATTGTTGCAATAAGTACATGGCAAAAAAAAGAGCTGTCTGAAATTTATAATATCATTCCTTCAAACAAAATACAAACAATTTCACTTGGAATCGAATCATCAAGAATTGGAGATGATTCAGCAACACAACGTGTTGTTTTCAGAAAAAAATACAATCTGACAAACGAAACCATTGCTATTGGCATTGCGGGAAGAATGGTGCCTATAAAGAACCTGAGCATGTTTGTTCAGGCTGCACAAAATTTAAAAACTGTTTCATCAAAACAGTTGCGCTTTTTTATCATCGGTGACGGCTTACTGAAAAAACAAGTTGAGCAGCAGTGTGATGAACTGAATTTAAGTTTTACTGAAAATGCTGATGGGAATGCTGATGTGGTCTTTACTTCATGGATAGAAGACATTATACCTGCAATGCATGCGATGGATATTGTAACGCTTACCTCAGAAAATGAAGGAACACCAATGAGTTTAATAGAAGCACAGTGGTGCGGAAAACCTGTGGTGGCAACGAATGTTGGGGGCGTACGTGACATCTTAATAAATAATGAAACAGGCTTTTTAGTTGAGGTGAATGATATAAAAGCGATGGTTTCCAAACTTCAGTTACTTATAGAAAACGACGAACTTCGTACATCAATGGGAAAAAAAGCAACGCTGTTTGCTGCGGCCAATTTTTCAAAGGAAACAGAGGTTGAAAATTATAAACAATTGTATAAAAACCTGCTTACACCAAAAAATATTGAGCGTTTAACGTGTCAATATGCTCCAATTGAATAAAAAATATACGTTTGCAGCTTAAATGAAAAAAAATATTCTTATAACCGGGGGCGCAGGTTTTATTGGTTCGCATGTAGTGCGGCTGTTTGTAAATAAATATCCTGGTTACAAAATTGTTAACCTGGATGCGCTTACATACGCAGGTAACCTTGAAAATTTGAAAGATGTTGAACATGCGCCAAACTATTTTTTTGAGCATGTAAATATTTTAGAGCCTGATATGTTGCTGAACGTTTTTGAACAGCATGATATTACCGATGTCATTCACCTCGCAGCAGAAAGTCATGTGGATCGCTCCATACTTTCACCAATGGATTTTATTTATACCAATATTGTTGGTACAGTAAATCTTTTAAATGTTGCAAAAAGTTATTGGAAAGAAAATTTAAACACGCACCGTTTTCATCATGTATCAACTGATGAAGTATACGGTACTTTAGGTGATGAAGGTTTTTTTACAGAAGAAACTGCATATGCGCCTAACTCACCTTATTCAGCAAGCAAAGCTTCATCCGATCATTTTGTACGTGCATATGGTGAAACATTTCATATTCCTTATGTCATCACTAACTGCTCCAACAATTATGGTCCGAATCATTTTCCTGAAAAATTAATCCCGCTTTTTATTAATAACATCATGCATAAAAAACCTTTGCCTGTGTACGGCAAAGGCGAAAATACAAGAGATTGGTTATACGTGATTGATCATGCCAGGGCAATCGATCTGGTTTTTCATGAAGGCAGAAATGGAGAACATTATAATGTTGGCGGATTTAATGAATGGAAAAACATTGATCTTGTTAAATTGCTATGCAAGCAAATGGATGAAAAATTGAAACGCGAAGCCGGGGAAAGTGAAAAATTAATTTCTTATGTGAAAGACAGGCCGGGCCATGACTTGCGCTACGCAATTGATGCAACAAAGATCAATAAAGAGTTAGGCTGGAAACCCTCTGTAACTTTTGAAGAAGGTTTAAGCGCTACAATCGACTGGTATTTGCAAAATGAAGCCTGGCTAAAACATGTAACCAGCGGCGAATACCAAAATTATTATACCGAACAATACAGCAACCGTTAATGAAGATAGAAGCAACACCTTTGCAAGACTGTTTTGTAATTCATGACACAGTTTTTGAGGATGAACGTGGTTATTTTTTTGAGAGCTTTAATGCAAAAAGATTTGAATCTTTTACCGGCATACCTGTACAGTTTGTGCAGGATAATCAATCATCATCAACACGCGGTGTGTTACGTGGCTTGCACATGCAAACAGGCGATAATGCACAGGCAAAACTGGTGCGTGTATTAGAGGGCAAGGTGCTGGATGTCGCAGTTGATCTGAGAAAACGTTCATCAACTTTTGGCAATGCATTTACTATCGAGCTTACTGCAACAAATCATAAACAATTATATATTCCGCGTGGCTTTGCGCATGGTTTTATTGTGCTGAGTGATAAAGCAACATTTTTTTATAAATGCGATAATTTTTACAATAAAGAATCAGAGCTTGGAATCATGTACGATGATCCGGATTTGAAGATTGACTGGCAATTGTCAAAAGATGAATTAATACTTTCAGAAAAAGATAAAAACAATTTTTATTTAGCAGATATTTTGCACCGTTTATAAATAAAATATGAAAGGAATAATTTTAGCAGGCGGATCAGGCACACGATTATATCCAATTACAAGAGGTATAAGCAAACAAATTATGCCTGTGTATGATAAGCCAATGATCTATTATCCACTTTCAGTTTTAATGCTTGCCGGTATAAACGAAATATTGGTTATTACAACACCTGATGATGCTGCCCAATTTAAGCGTTTGCTGGGGTCAGGAGAAGAATTAGGTTGTAATTTTTCTTATGCTGTTCAGGAAAAGCCAAATGGCCTTGCGCAGGCATTTGTGATCGGCGAAAAATTTATAGGTAACGATAAAGTGGCTTTAATCTTGGGTGATAATATTTTTTATGGTTCAGGATTTAGTAAGTTAGTGCAATCGTTTAATGATGTTGATGGTGCAGCGATTTTTGCTTATGAAGTAAGCGATCCTGAACGTTATGGGGTGGTTGAATTCGACGACAATTTTAATGCTGTTTCAATTGAAGAAAAACCAAAACAACCTAAATCGAATTATGCTGTTCCGGGTTTATATTTTTACGATAACGAAGTAATAAATATTGCAAAAAATATTGCCCCTTCAGTAAGAGGAGAATATGAAATTACAGACGTGAATAGGGTATACCTGCAAAATGAAAAATTAAAAGTTGGTGTAATGAATCGGGGCGTTGCATGGCTTGACACAGGAACTTTTGATTCATTAAGCGATGCAAGTGAATTTGTTCGTGTTATTGAAAAAAGACAATCGCAGAAGATTGGTTGTATTGAAGAAGTTGCCTTTCGGATGGGTTTTATTGATCATGCGCAATTAATGCAAATCGCAGAACAATATTCAAAAAGCGGCTATGGCGAATATTTAAAAAAACTCAAACCTTAATAGCACTCTTATTAATTACATGAACGCCCCGCTTTGCGGGGCGTTTTTAGTTGTACCTGCAACAATTTTAAAAAATATCTGTTTAAAAATATATGCACAACTTCACCATTAGAGATTTTGAATATTTAAGCGGCATTAAAGCACATACCATCCGCATTTGGGAAAAACGATATGCTTTGCTTTCGCCATCACGCAGCGATAGTAATATTCGATTTTATACTATTGGCGATTTGCAATTAATTTTCGAGATAAGTTTGCTGAATAAGCATGGCTTTAAAATATCTCATCTAAGCAAATTAACCCAAGAACAACGCAAGGCATTGATAGAAGAATTAAAGAGCCCTGCTGCGCAGCAGGAAAATTTAATAAATGAGTTATTTATAAAAATGTTTAAACTGGATGGAAATGGATTTCTAAAAAAGCTAAATAGTTATTTACAGCGAAACAATATCAACGAAACAATATCCGGTGTTATTTATCCTTTTTTGCAAAAGACAGAATTATTATGGAATGAAAATCATTTTGGCAAAGAATACGAACGGTTAGTATCGAATATCATCAGGCAAAAATTGGTTATTGGGATAGAAGAACAATCTTTCACTCCTCATCAAACAAGAACTGTTATTATGCTCTCACCTGAAGACGATTATTATGAAACTGATTTGTTATATGCGCAATATCTGTTAAAAAAAAGCAGCGTGAATGTCATTTATCTCGGCGCAAATGTTCCTCAGAAAGATGCTGTGCATTTAACCATTAACAAGCAACCTGATTTTGTTTATATACAAATTAATAATGATAATGGGAATACAACCAGGTTACTTGACAAAATATCAAAACAGTTTGAACAATTCAGGGTTGTTATTACAGGTCGTCAATTAATATCTTATGATAAATTAGTGCCGAAAAATATTCAATTGAAAACCTCTGTGCCTGAAGCTGTAGATTTCATCAAACAGCAATAAAAAACCCCGCACTGCGGGGTTAAAAATTTAAGACGCATTTTCGTTGTTATTGTTGGTGTCATTTGCCGGTTCTTGCGGCATTGATTGCTGTTCGGTATTTGTACCAGATGATGCTTGCGGTTGAGGAGCCGGAGCCGATTTTTTTGGTGTTGCTTTTTTCGGTGCAGCTTTCTTTGCAACTTTTTTGGGAGCCGCCTTCTTCGCAGCCTTTTTGGGTGCGGCTTTAGGCGCAGCTTTTTTAGCAGCTTTTTTTGGTACAGCTTTCTTTGCGGCCTTTTTAGGAGACGCTTTTTTTGCGGCTTTTTTCACTGCTTTTTTGGGTGCGGCCTTTTTTGCTGCTTTTTTAGGAGCTGGTTTCTTTGCAGCCTTTTTTGGTGCAGATTTTTTTGCTGCTTTTTTAGGAGCCGCTTTTTTTGCCGCTTTTTTCGATGCGGCCTTTTTATTTGCTTTTGCCATGATGAGAGTTTTTCTTTTTAATAGAAATGAATCGTTAAGGTAAAAATGTTTTTCAAATATCAATCATAACGCAACAAAAATTTTTTGTATTAAAAGAAAAAAATGCAAGCGGTTTAAAACTTGTGTGTAACTGCACTTTCAAAGAAATGATCTGCCTTTGCATTAAACTCATCCCGGTGTTCCTTTAAAGTTGCATGGCCGGAATTTGGAACTACCCATAAAACAGCATTTGAGATATTTTCAGCAATAAGTTTTGTATGTTCAACTTTTATAAGGTCATGATCGCCACAAACAATTAGAGAAGGGCATTTTATTGAGTGCAAAGATGATAAAGTGATGTTTGGCTGAAACCAGTCGAGCAGAAATAATTTCCAACTGTTTTTATCTTCAGTTGATGAAAATGTTTTTTGAAATGAACTATCGTAGTAAGCTTTTTCTTCTTTCCATAAAGAGCCAATTATAGCAGTTGAATCGGGCCATAAATTAGCCCCGGTAGAAACAAGTTTTTTCACTTTTGCAGGATGGCGCATCGCAAGCAGCAACGCATTTATTCCTCCATCGCTCCAGCCAAGTACATACGCGCTTTTTATATGCAGCGAATCAAGCAATGCCGCAAAATCATCTGCCATCATCTCAAAACTTAATGAATCTTGCGGATCGTACGACTTTCCCTGGCTGCGGCTGTCCACTGCAATCACTTTATATTTTTTAGAGAAATAAGGAATGTTGCCGGCAAAGCTCCCAATGCTTCCGCCATTTCCATGAATCAGCAACAAAGGCTCACCGCTGCCATAAATTTCATAGTACATTTTTATGCCGCGGATTTTCAAGTATTTTCCTGCGGAGGAGTTATTGCCATAATTAATATTTGCTTGCTGAGCCCGGATATTCGAAAATGTAAAAAAGCAAACCAGCAGTAAAAATATCTTTTGCATAAAACAACATTAATTAATAATAGGGCTACTAAGATATTTCAAATGATTTTAAATTAATGTGCGGGTTTTAAAGTTAGTCTTGCATTAAATGAACTTTATGATAGCGCTCGGCAAAGTCTTTTTCTGTTTCAGAAAGTTCCAGCAAAACAAGAATAGCTTTGAAAGCAGAGATAAAAGCAGGATGATAGATTAAAAAATGAAGGCGGTTATAGGAGATTTTTTCCTGGAAAACTTTTCCGTAAACATTTTTAAAAACGTAGATTGAAACAAATGTTCTTATTTCATTCTTCCTTTCTGTTTCTATTTTATCATGATATTTCCAGGCATGAATTCTACTCAGGTTTTGTAAAAATTTAAAATATAAATCTTTATCTTTTTGCAGCGGCATATAAGAATTTGTGATTAGTGAAATCATTCTAAAATAATATTTCACCAATATCTCCAATGTTAAGTTTGTATTAACGCAATGTTAAGCCGCTCAACGTTAAAAAGAGTAATATGTTAAGTCAAAAGCTATCCATTTGTAAAATAGTAAATTTGCGCAAACAGAATTTATGTGGTTGAACAATATTCTCGAAACCATTGGAAATACGCCGCTGATCAAACTAAATAAAATAACAAAAGATCTGCCTTGCCCGGTGCTTGCAAAAGTGGATTATTTTAACCCGGGCAATTCAATTAAAGACCGAATGGCATTAAAGATGGTTGAAGTTGCTGAGAAAGAGGGCAAACTTAAACCCGGCGGAACAATTATAGAATGCACCAGCGGAAATACCGGGATGGGTTTGGCACTGGCCGCATGTGTGAAAGGTTACAAATGCATTTTTACTACAACAGATAAGCAGAGTAAAGAAAAGATGGATATTTTGAAAGCAGTGGGAGCGGAAGTTATTGTTTGCCCAACCAATGTTGAACCTGATGATCCCCGCAGTTATTATTCTGTTGCAAGACGACTGGAAAAAGAAATTCCAAATTCTTATTTATGTAATCAATATGATAATCTCGCCAATCGGTTGGCGCATTATGAAACAACTGGTCCAGAAATTTGGGAACAAACAGAAGGAAAGATCACACATCTTGTTTGCACTGCAGGGACGGGCGGAACAGTTACCGGTGTCGGTATGTTTTTAAAAGAAAAAAATCCTAACATACAAATTTGGGCAATTGATGTGTATGGCTCATTGCTTACAAAATATTTTAGAACAGGTGAAGTAGATATGAATGAAGTGCATCCATACATAAGCGAAGGTTTTGGTGAAGACTTTGTGCCGCAAAATTATGATATGAGGGTGATAGATCATTTTGAACAGGTAACAGATAAAGATGGCGCGGTGATGGCCCGCCGTATTGCAAAAGAAGAAGGCATTTTTATCGGGTACAGTGCCGGCAGTTGTTTACAGGGATTGATGCAATTAAAAGATAAATTGAAAAAAGATGACCTTGCGGTTTGTATTTTTCATGATCATGGCAGCAGGTATGTTGCGAAAATTTATAATGATCAATGGATGATGGAGCGCGGATTTTTTGATGTAAAGACATTTAAAGACATAGTAAATTCAAGAGCAGGTAAAAAACTGGTAACAATAAATCCAAAACAATCAGTTTCAGAAGCAGTAGAGTTGATGAAAAAATATGACATCGAAAATATTCCTGTCATGAACGGTGATGGCCCAATTGGAGCGATCAGTGAAACAGGCTTATTTCAAAAAGTATTTGATAACCCGGAATTGAAAGAAGAAAGCGTTGAAAGTATTATGGAGAAAGCTTACCCTGTTGTTGAGTTTGATACACCTGTTGAACGTTTGGGAAGCTTAATAAATAAAGGTAATGGTGCAGTATTGGCAAAAGATGAAAAAGGAGATTATCACATCGTTACAAAATATGATGTTATTCAAAGCCTGGCTAAATGAATTTATGAAACGTGAAGTTTAAACCTGCCGTTTCACTTCTCATTAAATTAAACCATAACTATAAGCATGACAGAAGACATACGTTACCCTAAAGGAAAATATTTACGGCAACCATTTTCCCAAAAACAAAAAGAAGAATGGTTGCTTGATATAAAGTTTCTTCCGTCTGAGTTGGAACTGGCCGTTCAAAATTTAGATGAGCATCAACTGCAAACGCGTTACCGCGAAGGTGGCTGGACGGTTCATGAATTGGTGCATCACGTTGCAGACAGCCACATGAATGCATATATGCGTTTCAGGCTTGGATTAACTGAAGATAATCCGCCTATAAAACCTTACGACCAGGATGCATGGGCAAAATTAAACGACACAAAAAAACTTCCTGTAAATATCTCACTTACTTTATTGCATGCATTGCATCAGCGACTTTATGCAACTATAAAAGATTTAAGAGATGATGAATGGGAACGAACCGTTTTTCATCCTGAACATAAAAAAAAATTAAGCTTATGGGAATTGTTAGGCATGTATTCCTGGCACGGCAAACATCATGTTGCACACATTACGAACCTGCGTGAAAGAAAGGGCTGGTGATAATAATAAATCTTAGAATCCTCAGAATTTCTTTTAAGAATTCACCAGGTATTAATTATTAATTAATGATAAGATGACTGCAAATTTTCGTCTTGAAAAACTACCAGGTCGAGCTCGTTAAGGATGTTTAAGTAAGTAATCCTGTATTCCCTTGCAATCGGCGCTTCGCTTATCCAATCGCGGTTTTTACGACTGATAACTATAGTATTACCCAGCTCTTCCTTATGAACATAGGGCATTACCATTACAGAGCATTGAGATTGTTCAAAATTAAAGATCGCAATAGAGCGAATGGTTTCTCCGCGGTGACTGAATTCTATGATCTTAGTCATAATAAATTTTTATTGCTTTGGCAAGCATTTTAAGATATTGGATGTAGTAAATAAAGAAGTTTGACTTTAAAAGTTCCTATATCTATACGTGTTTTATTAAAAAATAGTATGGGCTAAAAAAGCAAAATCATAGCCCTATAAGTTTTCTGAATTAAAAGCAAATGCGAAAAAAAGAAAATTGAAAACTCCTTAGATTTGAATAAACAACTGTATTGAACCGAAGACATTTTATAAAGCTTTCAGGTGCTTCATTATCATCGCTGCTGCTAAGCAATTATGTAAAAGCAACTGGTATTGGAGCAACACTTATTCAAATGCCTGATGAAGTAAAAGTGCTTCCCGCAGATATTTATTATTCTTTGCAATCGCCCGATAAGCTAACATGGAATGGCAGAGACATTTTTATAAAATTAAAGAACGCTAAAGATGCAGTATCTGTGCTGATACATTCACCAACAATTGCTTTAAAAGAAGTTCAACTGGTTTGGAAAATCCCCGGTTTAAAAAATGCAAACGTTTTAGGCGATGCATGGGAGCGCACTTATGGAGATATTAGCTGGCAACCAGTAACCGTAACAAAAAAATTACCATGGTATTGTGTTGAACATAATAATGACAGCACCGTTTGTTTTGGAGTTAAAACCGGCTGCGCTGCAATTTGTTATTGGCGTGTTGCCGATGATAGCTTACAATTGAATCTTGACATAAGAAATGGTGGTAATGGCGTACAACTCGGCGACAGAATGTTGAACGCCGCTGAAATCGTAACTGCGAAAAATACTGATAAAGAAAATGCGTTTGCAACCGTTCGCCGCTTTTGCAGGCAAATGTGTAATGCACCACAAAAAGTTGATATGCCTGTTTATGGAATTAACGATTGGTATTTTGCTTATGGTAATAATTCTGCTGATCTTATTTTAAAACATACATCATTACTTGCGCCGCTTGCAACCAATCCTTCCAATAAACCTTTTTCTGTTATTGATGACGGATGGTCGCTTGGATCTGATTATACGAAAACGAATGATAAATTTCCTGACATGCTCGGCCTTGTTGATGATATAAAGGACTTAGGCATGCGCCCGGGTATTTGGACAAGGCCTTTGCTGGCAAAACCGGGAGAAAGTAAAAATGTTTTAGCGCCGGGTTTTTTAAATGATAATAAAGATGATGGCGCAACACTCGATCCAACGATTGAAGAAAATATTCAGCGCGTAAAAAATTTATTTACGTTGTATAAACAATGGGGTTTTGAATTGGTAAAGCACGATTATACAACGTTTGATATTTACAGCAAATGGGGTTCTGAAATGACTGATAAAATGACAGAACCTAACTGGCATTTTAATGATACTTCAAAAACGAATGCGGAAATAATTTTGTATTTGTACCGCTCTATTCGTGATGCAGCAGGTGACATGTATGTGATCGGTTGTAATACCATTAGCCATTTAGCTGCAGGTTTATTTGAGCTGAATAGGATTGGCGATGATACAAGCGGAAAGGAGTGGAGCCGTACAAAAAAGATGGGTGTAAATACAATGGGTTTTAGAATGGTGCAACATAAAACTTTCTATGAAGTGGATGGTGATTGTGTTGGATTAACAACAGCAATTCCGTGGGAGAAAAATAAACAATGGATGCAGTTGCTGGCGCAAAGCAGTGCACCGTTATTTATATCTGCGCAACCTGATGCAGTTGGCGCAGAACAAAAAGAGTTTATCAAACAATGTTTTGATGTTGCATCAAAACCGCAACCTATTGGCGAACCATTGGATTGGTTAGAAAATCCGTTTCCATCCAAATGGAAATTAAATAATAAAGTTGTTGAGTTTAATTGGGATTGATTGCTGATTAGTGTTTCAATTGCTGACGGGCTGCGGGATGGAAGTGGAAAGCCCACAGCGAAGCGAGGACTTGTAACGAACAGCCCGAACAAAAGTTGATGCATAGCTGAACGATGACAGCCCCAAATATTTATTTATCTTTCATTGAAAATAATAACGATTGAAACGGAGAGATTTTTTACAATCAACTGCCAGCGCAACAACTGCGTTGATGTTTGCATCGTTAGAAAGTTTTGCAGAACCACAATCAATTATAAATATGAAACCAGGATTTCAATTAAAAATTCTTGCCACCAACTGGGGCTTTGATGGAACGATTGATACATACTGTGCCAAAGTAAAAAAAGACAATTACGATGGCATTGAAATTTGGTGGCCAACAGAAAAAAAAGATCAGGATGAATTGTTTGCTGCACTAAAAAAATATGACCTGGAAGTTGGCTTTTTAACGGCTGGTCATGAAAGCAATTTTGATGATCATTTTAAAACATTTACCAACATGATTGATGCGGCGGCGAATAACAATGTTCAGAAGCCTTTATATATAAATTGCCATTCGGGTAGAGATTATTTTTCGTTTGATCAAGGCAAAAAATTTGTTGATCATACAACGCAGTTATCGAAAGCAACAGGAATAAAAATTTGTCATGAAACGCATCGTTCAAGATTGTTGTATTCATCATCTGCAGGCCGGCATTATATTGATATGATACCAG
>JAFBAF010000297.1 GCA_019247895.1 Parafilimonas sp.
TACTTTGCGCCAAGCGGAATATAAATATGCATGCCTGTTGAGCCGGAAGTTTTACAATAAGAACTGACATCAATTGAGTCGAGCAATTCTTTAATAGTTTGCGCGGCTGTAATAACCTGGTCAAATGTTGTTTTATCGCCGGGATCAAGATCAATAATGCACCAGTCAGGATTATCCGGCTTTTGCACACGACTGCTCCACGGATGCATTTCCAAACTGCCTAAAGATGCCATCAACAACAGACCTGCTTCGTTGGTGCATACCATAAAATTTCTATGGCCGCCTTCTTCAGTATAATAAGGAAATAATTCAACCCAGCTTGCAACTTTACCTGTTACATCTTTTTGATAAAAGCTTTCACCGTTAATGCCGTTCGGGTAACGGATCATTGTTTGCGGACGGTCTTTTAAATAAGGCAACATATATGGCGCAACCTGGTAATAATAATTTATCATGTCCCGCTTTGTAACTGCCTTCTGCCCTTTTATTGCAGGGTAATATATCTTATCCAGATTATTAAAAGTTATATCATGACCACTGATTGTTTTTGTCTGCGATTTTTCTGTTGGATTCAACAAAGTTTTTCGCTCCGTATTCTTACTTCCTTTCAATAGTTTTTTAGTAAGATCTTTACCTGCATTTTGCATACCTGCTTTATTTGTAGTTTCAGATTTTTTATTTCCGGTTTCGGATTTTTTACTTGTGATTTTTGACTTTTTACTTTCTATCAATTCATCAACGTGTTTTTCTTTTTCAAGCACAACATCGTTTGCATTTTTATCTGTTCGCATTCCTTCGAATGAAGGATGACGCATCACGCCATCAGATGTCATCTCTGCATAAGAAACTTCACAGATTAATTGAGGTTTTAACCATGTTGCTTTTGCCATCGGCGGATTTGGACGAAAACGTGATGGCTTATTAATATCCGGTTCAAAATCAAAAGGCATTTTTTTCGTGATTAAAGGTTTGAATTGTTTCATCATTTGCTGCTGCAGCTTTTGCGAAAAACCGGTTCCAATTTTTCCTGTATAATGCAACACGCCATTTTCATTCACGCCAACCAGCAATGCGCTGAACAATTTATTACTTCCCTCATTGTTTGTAAAACCGCCAATTACAACTTCCTGTCGTTTCCCTGTTTTTATTTTAAGCCAATCTCTCGAACGTTTATCAGGCAAATAAATACTGTCAGCTTTTTTTGCAATAATGCCTTCAAGATTTAATTTTTTTGCTACTTCAAAAAATTCTGTTGCACCTGCATTAAAGCTTTCGCTTATTCTAATATTTGTTGAAGGCAGTTGAAGTGATTGCAATATTTCTTTGCGCTCGGTGAGTGGCAAATTCATAACGTTGTAACCATCCAACCACAGCACATCAAACAAGTATAATATCAATTCACCATCTGCTTCACTTCTCCAGTTTTGCAGGTCACTAAAATTAGAGATGCCTTTATCGTTAATCACCATTATTTCACCATCCAACACTGCATTTATTTTCCATTGCTGCAATGTTTCATGCAACGGATAAAATTTTTCGTCGAAAGGTTTATTGTTGCGCGATCGCATTTGCACTTCACCATTATGCAAATAAATAACGGCACGATAACCATCCCATTTTACTTCGTACAACCAACCTTCTTCATCAAAAGGTTTATCAACAAGCGTTGCCAGCATTGGAGAAATGTTTTCCGGGAACGGAGACTTGGGTGCATTTGCAAGCAACCCAGTGCTTTTATTTTTTTTGTTTGAAGGCATGATATATCAAATCAAATAATTATGCCAAAGCCATATAAATAAAAAAAGCCGCTTTACAGCAGCTCTTTTTTTAAAACATTTTTGTAGTTATTGTTTAGGAAAATTTGGATCAGCCTTTACCTCATTTAATTGTTGCATGTGCCTGTTGGTATGCGCTGAAATTAAAAGTATGAGCTGGTAAGCATCTACTTTTCCAAAAGGCATTTGTGCTATGTGATTGCGCAGATCATCATTTGTGGTTTGTACATAATTTATTAAACTATCTCTGCCGGCATTGAAGGCTTTTAGTGTTTCATCCAAATTCTTATATGGAGAATGAACAGGTTTAAAAGGTTCTGGCGCCTGGAACTTTTGCGACCTGTCTTCAACGCCGGCGATAAACCCGCTGTCTGTAACCTGTGATTTAAAATTACTGTCGTTCGGAGTTTGCGCGGTTTGTTTTACAAAACCAAATAAACCTTGAGATGCTAATGTTATATGTTGTACACATTCTAAAACAGACCAGCGATCTGGTGCAGTTTTATAATTTAATTGAGCATCTGATAAACCTTGAACAGAAGCAATTAAGTCTGCCCTTGTTTTATTTAAATGATCAACAGCAAACTTTCTCTCAGCATCTGTAAGTGAAGTATTATGATTTAATGAAAAGCTGCACAACAAAGGCAGCAAAAAAAGTAATGTACGCTTTTTCATGGCAGAGTTTTAATAAGAGTGATTAATTGAGAATAACATTTAAAGATAACAAGTACATTTTATTAAGCAATTAATTGCATGCTGTTTTTGCAAAAAGTTTAATCAATCAAGAAATATTTTTATTTAAAAACTAACGGCCGTTTAACACGATTTTAGTAATGAGTGATTAAATCTTTTTCATTCGAACACATCTTATTTACATATTAGTTAATTGATAAAATTTAAAAAGTATGAAAAGTATTTTACAAACACTTAAAGAGTTCTTCAGCGTAAAAAACGGTTATGTTTTATTGCCAAGCAATATTTAATTATAATAGTCTTTAAAGAATTTAAGTCCCCAATATAGCGGGACTTTTGTGCAGGTGCATACTAATAAACAATCAATACACTAAATCTTCATAAGCCGCCTGTAGTTCATTAAAAGCATGATTGTCGTTAACCATCTTTGCCTGTTGCATACCTTTTTCATAGCATTCAATTGCTTTTTCTTTTTCATTAATTCTTTCGAGCAATTTTGCTAAATGATAATAAGAACCAACATACTCAGGCGAATCTTTTAAAATTGATTCAAATAAAACTTTAGCATCATCATCTTTTCCAAGCTTAATATATTCAAGCGCCAGTGCGTGACGTAAAAAATTATCGTCCGGCATTTGCTGCAATAGTTCAAGTAGTTTTTCAATTCGGTTCATACCCCAAAAATAAAACTGTATTAAGAGTTTGACACCTGCTAAAAAAACAAAAGCCACCGTAATGATGGCTTTTAATATTGAGATAATATTATTTTATTCTATTCTTAAACTTTGTGTGATCACATTTCCGGAAGCTGACAACACACTTAAATAATAATTGCCTCCTGGTATGCGCAGGTTTGCATTCCAGGTATTAATACCGGCGTTAACAGATCTTGAATCAGCATACACCTGTGTACCCATAATGTTTGTAATGCGCACTGAAACTTGCTCTGCTTTTGCAGACGTGTAAGTAATATTTACATTGCCGTTAGACGGATTGGGTGAGAAACTTAATTTATTTAATTCAGTGTTTCCGGTTGTTAAAACTGTTTCCAGTTGTGCAGCACCATATGTAACATGGTAGATATTTCCATTAGCCAAATTGCATACATATATTTCCCCATCTTTATCAACACCAAAAGATGAATATGCATTATCATCACCATTGTATACAGTTCTTACTCTTGACTGCCCGCCTTGTGTATATAATAATCTAAACAAGCCGCTGCAATAGTCAGTAAAAACATATTTGCCATAAAAATCAGAATACCTGGTGCCACGGTAAACAAAACCGCCAGTTACAGAGCAATCACCTGTTGAATCTGAATGCGGATATTCGTATTTTGGAAACACATAATTTTTTTGAGGAAGGCAGCCGGATGTATTATATGCATGTTTGCCTTCATAACAACGCCAGCCATAATTTTTTCCACCGGCTTCTTGTAATTCTACATCCACTTCTTCCCAAGAATCCTGGCCAACATCAGCAATATATAAAGCCCCGTTTAATGCATCAAAACTCCAGCGCCATGGATTGCGCAAACCCAAATCCCATATCTCCGGTTTATAATTTGAAGAATCAACAAACGGGTTACTTTTTGGAATTCCGTATGGATCGCCATGATGTACATCAATACGCAACATTTTGCCTAAAAGGCTCTTCTTGTTTTGAGAATTATTATTTGGATCTCCGCCACTTCCGCCATCGCCCATACCTATATATAAATAACCGTCGGCGCCAAAACGTATGCAACCGCCATTATGATTTGCAAAAGGCTGATCAATTTCAAGAATAAATTTTTCTGAATTCTTATTTCCAAGATTAGCGTTATCTGGTTTTACCTTAAATCTTGAAATTTGTGTATTGCCGCTTTTATTAATATAGTTTAAATAAAAAAAGCCGTTAGCCGCATAATTTGGATCGAACGCAAGACCTAATAAACCCTGTTCGCCGCCATCGTACAAAACTCTGTCAGTAATATCCAAAAAAGGCTTGTTAGTTTTATTACCGGCAGAATCGGCAATAAAGATTTTTCCTTCCTGCTCTACTATGAACAAGCGGCTATCGCCACAATTTTCAACACCAACAGGATGAGAATACCCTGAAGAAAATTTTACAAGCTTTAGTTGTTGTGCATGAAGAATAAACGAAGAAGCGAGCAGCAAAATTAGAAGTGTAGATTGTTTTTTCATTATGTAATATTTATATGAAGAAAGATTGGCTGATGGAAAAAACATAACTCATCATCACATTATCATAGTACGGCTATAATCACAAGCAAAAATTCAGCCTGAATTATAAAATGAGAATTAAGACTGAATAAAATTTACACGAAGAACCATTATTTGCCTTGCATCATTTGCACAAACTCATCAAACAAATAACGGCTGTCATGCGGTCCGGGAGTACTTTCGGGATGGTATTGTACACTAAAAGCAGGTTTATTTTTCATCCGGATTCCTTCAATGCTGTCATCATTAAGGTTAAGGTGCGTTACTTCAATTTCCCTGCTATCTTTTATCGCTTCAGGGTTTACACCAAAACCATGATTTTGTGTCGTAATCTCGCATTGGTTTTTAATATGGTTTTTTACAGGATGATTTAAGCCTCTGTGCCCATGATGCATTTTAAATGTTGGAATGTCATTCGCCAGGGCCAATAATTGATGGCCAAGACAAATTCCAAACAAAGGTTTATCTTCTTTCAATAATTCCTTTACAGTATTTATTGCATAAGGCATTGCGGCGGGATCGCCGGGGCCGTTAGAGATAAAATAACCGTCAGGATTAAAAGCTTTTAATTCTTCAACAGAAATTTTTGCAGGAAAAACTTTTATATAAGTGCCTCGGTTTGCAAGTGAAGTAAGAATGTGTTGCTTCACGCCATAATCAACCACAGCAACCTTTAATGGTGCATTCGCATCACCAACTTCATAAATATTTTGTGTACTTACAACCGATGCCAGTTCAAGTCCATCCATGTTTGGCACTTTATCCAATGCATCTTCTAAAGATTTTTTATCTGTTATTTCAGAAGAAATAATGCAATTCATTGCACCGGCCGTTCTTATGTGAGCTACGAGTGAGCGTGTATCGATGCCTTCAATGGCAACAATATTGTTTTTTTGGAGATAATCATTAAGGCTACCTGTTGCTTTATATCTTGAAAATTTATCTTCTAAATTACGCCCGATCAACCCGCGAATTTTTACGCTGTTGCTTTCCTGGTCAAAATTGTTGATGCCGTAATTGCCAATGTGCACATTATTCATTATGAGCACTTGCCCGTAATAACTCGGGTCAGTAAAAACTTCCTGGTAACCCGTCATGCCGGTATTAAAGCAAATTTCGCCGGTTGCTGTACCAATTTTGCCAAATGCTTTGCCTTGAAGAAAAGTGCCGTCTTGCAGAAGTAGAAACGCGGATTGTTGAGTGTTGGACATTTTTTTGAAAGTATTTTCAAAATGCAAAAGAAAGGTTTGATTTTGAAATTTTATGATAAAGTTTTCCAGATAAATATTGTTCAAGATTATTGCAAATTGTTTACGTTCATATAAAATTCCCTCCAATTTTTTATTAATAATTATTTTAGCCTTTCTCAAACCAATCTTAATGACAAGAATTCTTTGTGTTGTTACTTTTATAATGGCGGCAACTGCTGTAATTGCTCAAACAAAAACGTTCAGTGTAGTAAAAAATAATGCGGCGACGCCGGTGAAAAACCAGGGACATTCAGGTACCTGCTGGTGCTTTTCATCAACTGCTATGACGGAAAGTGAATTGCTCCTATCAAACAAACCTGCACTTGATCTTTCTGAAACATTCACTGTTTATAACTTATATATAGATAAAGCCACAAAATATATCCGCCGCCGCGGAAATACACGGTTTGCAGAAGGTGGACTTGGGCAAGATATGCTAAATGCCGTTGCTGCTTATGGCGCAATGCCGCAGGAAATTTATCCTGGCGCCGGCAGAGATACTATTATGAACCACGATTATAAAATGGCTGATATTTTAAAAGCTTATCTTGATAGTGTGCTTGACGCAAATCCTGATACAATTCCCGATAACTGGAAGGATAGATTTCTTCAAATTTTGCAAAGTTATTTAGGAACACCGCCATCTGAATTTGATTATGCGGGCAAACATTATACACCACAAAGTTTTGCTGCTGCTTTTATTTCTGAAAAGCCATCTGATTTTATTGGCTTAACATCTTTCACGCATCACCCGTTTTATACATCGTTTGTAATGGAAGTGCCCGATAATTATAACAGCAATGCTTATTATAATTTGCCACTTGATGAGCTTGTAAATACCGTAAAACAATGCATTGAAAAAGGTTATACTATAACATGGGATGCGGATGTTAGTAATATTGGTTTTCGCCAGCGCAAGGGTATAGCCATGTGGACAATGAATGCAAATGATTCGGCCGTTTTTCCAAATTTTACTGAACCTTCTTTTACACAAAGTATACGACAGGATTTATTTGATAAGCAAGTAACGCAGGATGATCACTTAATGCAAATTACCGGCATTGCAAAAGATGAAACCGGCAAAGAATATTTTATAGTAAAAAACTCATGGGGCGAAATTGGCCCATACAAAGGTTACATTTATGTAAGCATTCCTTACTTCGCAATTAATACTATTTCTGTTGTAGTGAACAAGAAAGCGTTATCAAACGATGAATTGAATAAGTTGGTGATGAACTAACCTCACCCCAACCTCGCTTAGACGTTGAGTTGGGCAGAATTTCCAACTTATTTAACGTTACTTAATCGTACAACCAAACTCTCAGCAAAGAAATCAATTGGTCCGCATCAACAGGTTTTGTTATATAATCTGATGCGCCTGCATTAATACATTTTTCCCTGTCTCCCATCATTGCTTTGGCAGTAACCGCAATAATTGGCAGGTTTTTGTATTTCACATTTTCACGAATATGTTTAGTGCTTTCGTAACCATCCATTTCCGGCATCATCATATCCATTAATACAATGTCAACTTTTTTTTGAGCAGCCAACTGCTTTAATGCATCTTTTCCGTCAATAGCAGAAATCACATTCATACCATAATTTTCCAATGATTTGGTTAATGAAAAAATATTGCGCACATCATCATCAGCAATTAAAACTGTCTTGCCTTTTAACACTTCCGAAGCATCACCAAGGCGTTTGTACTTGGGTGATTTTTTATCTTTTTTATTCTCTTCAACCAAATGCAGAAATAACGATACTTCATCTAAAATACGCTGATAAGAATGTGCTGTTTTTACCACAATAGAATCTGCGTACTGCTTTATGCGCATTTCTTCTGCGTTGCTTAAATTTTTACCCGTGAAAATAATAATAGGCAAATTTTCAAGCCCCGGCGTTTTCCGTACTTCCTCTAATGTGTCGTAAGAATCTTGTGAAGCGATGCCCATATCCAAGACCACGCAATCAACATTTTTTTGTTCCAATGCCTTCACACCTTCACCAATTGAATTTTTAATTTCTGATGCAATATTGAAACCTTCGAGAAATAAGGCAAGCGCTTTTGCATGTTTTGCATTCTCTTCAACAATTAAAACTTTTTTAGGATGCCTGCTTAATGCATCTTCTATCTTTTGAAAAACTGATGTCATCTTTTCAAATGCAACAGGCTTGCTTATAAAATCCACAGCGCCTGATAAAAGGCTTTTATTTTTAACTTCATGCGACGACATGATGTGCACAGGAATTGGCTTTGTTTCAGGAGTTGATTTTAATTCATCCATTACTTCCCACCCGCTTTTTACCGGCAATTGTATATCGAGTAAAATACCGCTTGGATGATATTTTTTTGCAAGTTCAACACCTTCATCACCTCTTACTGCAATAATGCCTTTATATTTTTTTTGGCGTGTAAAATCAAGCAGCGCTTTTGCGAATGATATATCGTCTTCAATTATTAATATGATTTTATCATCGTGCTGAATATTGTTGCGGTCATCAGGAATTGATGCAGGAATAATTTCAGATATAAAATCTTTATAAGCTGCTTTGTCTGAATGTTTTTCGTTACCGATTGGCCCGCCTGTATTTTTATCCGGATGTTTAGCTTCTGGTTTATAGCCCGAATCTTTCTTTACAGGAATGGTTAATATAAACTCACTTCCTTTGCCTTCCTCACTTTCAATTGTAATTTCTCCTGACAAAAGTTTGGATAATTGCCGGCTTATAGAAAGGCCCAAGCCAGTGCCGCCATATTGTCTTTTTGTTGAACCATCGGCTTGCTGAAACGCTTCGAAAATAGATTCGTGTTTTTCTTCGGGAATACCAATACCCGTATCTTTTACACTGAATGAAATAAATGCTTCATCGCCTGTAATCTTTACAATCACGGAACCTTTCTTTGTAAATTTTAATGCATTTGAAATAAGATTACGCAAAATTTGTTCAAGCCTTAGCCGGTCTGTTTCAATTTGAGTTGGCGCGTTTTCTGCCATTTCCACTTTAAATAAAATGTCTTTGTCTTTTGCCACAGGTTCAAATAAACCAGTCAATCCATTTATTACATCTTTAATTTTTACTTCATCAATTTCAAGTTCTACTTTGCCGGATTCTATTTTTGAAAGATCGAGTATTTCATTGATCAGTGTAAGCAATGATTTACCTGAATTTTGAATAACTGTTGCATATTCAAGCTGATCATTTGTAAGATTATTGCCATGATTTTCTGAAAGCAGCCTCGACAAAAGCAAAATTGAATTAAGGGGTGTTCTTAATTCATGAGACATGTTGGCTAAAAATTCTGATTTATACTTTGTGGTTAATTCAAGTGCTTCCGCCTTTGCCTGTATTTCAAGATTACGCTCCAGTATCAATTCATTTTTTTCTTCCAGTAAACGGCTGCGTTCTTCCAGTTCAAGATTTGATTGCTGCAACTCTTCCTGCTGCACTTTTAACTCTTCTTCTGAGGCCTGCAATTTTTCAGCCTGTATTTCCAACTCAGCGTTTATATTTTCCAACTCGTTATGCTGCGATTGCAATTCTTCGCTTTGTGCCTGCGTTTCGGCAAGTAACTCTTCTAACCGGTGATGATCTCGTGCAGCATGAATTGCCATGCCAATATTATAAGCCGAAGTACTTAAGAAGTCTTTTACAATTGTAGTGAAAGCTTTTAGTGAGGCAAGTTCTAATACGCCTTTTAATTTTCCTTCATAAAAAACAGGAACTGCTATCAACGCTTTAGGCTTTAAACTGCCGGCAGCAAAACTTATAAACAAACTTTCTTCTTCAATATCCTGCAATAAAATTTGTGTACGATTTAATGCGGCCTGGCCGGCAAGCCCTTCGCCAATCTCAATATGTTTTTTTATTTTGGATTCGTCCAAAGCTATGGCTGCAGCTATGCTCAGGCCACCACCTTCATTTGCTAAATAAAACGCGGCAACAGGGGCTTCAATATAATCTGAAATAAAGGCAGCAATATTATAAGTAAGCGCGTTTAAATTTTTTTCACCCAGCATTTTATCATTAAGAGTGGCAATACCTTTTTGCAGCCATTCTTTATGCGATAAATTAGTAAAAGAGTAATCCAGCGACTCTGCCATTTTATTTAAAGCACCCGAGATATTTCCAAGCACATCTTTTCCTTCATCATCGATACGTGTTTTATAATCACCGGCAGAAACTTTTTCTGCAATGCCATGGATAATATTTAAGCGTTGTGTAATTTGTTCATCTTTTTCAATTAACTCATTTTGCAGTTTAATACGCTTATCAAAATCGCTGTTTACTCTTAGAAAAGAAATTACTGCCACAAGTATGGAAAGCAACGATGCAATAATGATAAAGGTGGGTGTAGCAGCAGCAAACTTATTAAGGCTTGCAGTGCGTGCTGCTAACAGATCACTTTCCCGGTTTTCCATGGTTTGCACCAATTGCCTGGCCTGGTCCATATACGCTTTGCCTGTAAGCAATTGTTGCGTGGACGCATCATTCCCCCGGCGTTTATTATCGATAAGAACTTCTAAAATAGACATGCGCTGTTTTACAATATTGCGCAAATCTTCAGCGCTCTTTTGCTGAAGATTATTATCAGA
>JAFBAF010000327.1 GCA_019247895.1 Parafilimonas sp.
TGTTGATTTCACACCTTATTTAACGGATGACGGAACATATCAACTCATCGTTCATGGAAAAGATAAAACTGGAAACACTGCCGGCAATGTTGATTATATGGTTTCATTTGACGTGTATAATAAACCGATGATCACAAACATGTTCAATTATCCAAATCCATTTACCACTTCAACAGCATTTGTGTTTACAATTACCGGAAGCGAAGTACCGCAAAACATTCGTATAGAAATTCTTACCATAACAGGAAAAATCGTAAAAGAAATTACCAAAGAAGAATTAGGTCCGTTGCATATCGGCAGAAATATTACGGAATATAAATGGAACGGCACAGATGATTACGGGCAAAAACTTGCGAATGGTGTTTACCTGTATCGTGTGCTCACCAACCTTAATGGAAAAGCTTTAGATAAATTTCCAACTTATGGGCCTGATGGCGAACAAGTGAACACCGACAAATATTTCAACAAAGGCTATGGAAAGATGTATTTGATGCGGTAATCTTGCAGCATGAACAAAGCAGGTTTCGGCACACGTGTACTTAATTTTATTATAGACACTTTACTCATTTTCGGAATAGCTTACATAGTGAATAATTTATGGGATGTGCAGGTGATGTATTGGCATTATCCATTCATACCTTTTTATGGAATTTTCTGGATTATTATGTTTGTTTACTACATGTTTTTTGAAATGATATTCAAACGTTCACCTGCAAAATGGCTAACATTTAGTAAAGTGGTGAATAAAGATGGCAAGCGGCCAGCATTCTGGCAAATAATGGTACGCAGCTTAATAAGGCTTACTATCATTGATTGTTTTTTTATTCCATTTTTAGATAAACCGCTGCATGATTATCTTAGCAAAACAGATGTAGTGCAGGCATAACATTTTTTGTTGACCAGCTGCCGAATTAAATGGCATCGTCCCTTGTGTCACTCCCTTGTACAATATATTTTCATAGCACCAATAAATCAATAATTTCGGAAAAGCATGCGGGAAATATTTACAGATAAAAATTTCAGGCTTTCAAAAATTTTATTGCTGATAAAAATACTACTTGTTGTATCGCTTATAATTTTCTTTCTTCCGTTAATCATTTTGCCATTCTTCAATCATCCTTGCGCCGACGATTATTTTTATGGATTTCAGTTAAACAAAAATGGTTTCGCTGCTTACCAGCAATTCATTTATAATAATTGGGATGGAAGGTTTGCACAAACTTTTATCACTTCGCTATTTATAAATAATAATTTCCTTTTTAGTCATTATTATTTGCACAGCTTATTATTATTAGCGCTAAACATTCTCTCTGTATTCTCAGTTATAAACGTTCTGTTTAAATTCATTTTAAAAGAAAAAAGGAATTTTTCGTATTGTTTGATGTTGTCGTTAATTTTTACGGCGCTTGAAATTTCTTGCATACCTGAGTGTTCAACTTTTATGTTTTGGTTTAGCAGCGCCATTACTTACCAGTTGCCGGTAATTTTCCTGCAACTCGAGATTGCTTTATTAATAGCATTTTTCAATTCATCCAAAAACAAACATGCTATTTATGCATTGTTCATCGCTTTATCTGTTATACTAACTATTGGTTTAAATGAACTATTTCTTGTTGTTCAACTATTAATTTTTTTAAGCATCATTTTTATAAGTCATAAACGTAAAAAAGTCATACTTATACTTTTCATATTATCATTTTTGTCCGCCGCAGCAATCATTGTATTTGCGCCGGGCAATAAAGTTAGAATAAGCGATATTGATTCAAAAGGTTTTATTGTCGGCGCATTGTCTGTCTGCTATCATAGTGCTGAAACGATTTGGTATATTTTTAAAACGCCTTTTATATGGTTTGCAAGCGCTGCAGTTTTCCTATATGCTCAGGAAGTAAAACGGCAGTGGCAAAGCAATATTTATATTGAGAAATTAAATCAAAAATGGTTATTACCTGTTTTCATAATTATTTTTTTGATTGGCTCTATCATGCTTCCTGTTATTGCATTAAAGGGCGGAATTATTCCTGAACGTTATTTAAATGCTCTGATTTGCTGTTTGATACCGCTTTTATTTATTGCTGTTTTTATTGCCGGCAATACAACCAAGCATCAAATAATTTTATCAGCAACCGCAATAAAAAAGATAGTGATTTATTCGCTTTTGGTTATTGGAATTCTTTGCAACACTTACATTGTTGATGCTTATAAAAGCATTATGATAGCCCCGGTTTATAATTCCATTTTAAGTGAAAGGGAAACTGCATTAAAACGAGCATCATCAACAAATAAGATTGCAGTTGTAAAAAATTATAATCTTGCATTATCAGAATTAATGAATTCAAAATATAGCAAGGCAACAGCAACAATACAACAGATCATTATTCAAAAACCGCCGTTACTTTTTTTCCAGGACGATCTTCAAACATACAATTCAATTGATATACTTAGAAAGTATTATGGTTTGGATAGTATTACAGTGAAAAAAGCACCTTTTCAGTAATTATAACTAAGAAATAATAAACTTTAAAGCCAATGAATTTAAAAAAACTATTGTCGCTAAAAAACAATCATGTTTTAATTATTTTAATTACATGGGCATTAGTTCAAACTTTTTTATTGTATAAGTATGGTATAATTACAAATAATGAAGCAGTAAAATATATTCGCGAAGCAAATAATTTTTCAGCCGGAAAATCATTCTCAGAAAACAAATACATTTTTTATTCGGTTTATATTTTCGTACATGTTTTTTTTAAATGGTTAGGTTTTGAAGTAACAGGAGTTTACTTGTTTCAATTACTCTTCAATCTTCTAGCGTTAATTTGTTTTTATAAAACGTTGCTTTTCATTTCAAAGAAAATTACAGTTGCTTTTTGGGGTTCTTTGTTGCTTGTAATTTGTTTTCCATGGCAATATTGGACCATTTGTCTCTACACTGAATCTTTCTTTTGCTCTCTTATTATTATTCTTACCTATTGCTTGTTTGGTAATAACAAACCGATTTGCAGATATGTTTTTGCCCCACTGCTATTAATTGCATTGATCTTTTCGCGACCAACAGGCATACTGCTAATTCCAGCTTCTATGCTTTTAACCTTTCATCAATTAGTTGCATATAAAAAAAAGGCATTGGCATTTTTGTTTGCAACTTGTGTAGTTGTTGTTTTTTTATCGACGTTTTATTATGAAATGAATAGTGCAGCCTCATACAATTTTATTAAGCCCTTTGTTGAACACAATATAATATGCGATGTTGCCGACAGTGCTTTTACTTCAACAAATAGAATTTACTCAGGCAATATTGGTGGTGTAATAAGTTTCATAAAAGATAACCCAGTAACGTTTGGTGGTTTATGCATTTCGCGTTTCATTAGTTTCTGGAGTTTAACAAGATCCTTCTATACATCCATGCATAACTGGTTATTAAGATTATTTTTTTATCCTTTATATCTTTTTGCAATTATTGGTCTTATCCAACAATTGAATAAACATAAACAAATGGCAATATTTTGCTTAATTACAATAATTGTATTCACTTTAAGCGTGATGCTGACTTGTGATGAATGGAGTTCTCGTTTTATAATGCCTATACTGCCTTTAGTTATATTTTTAGCAGTCAACGGAATTTTTGCCACTGCGGGAAAATTTACAAGAAGCAATATTTAAAAGTTATTTCAACGCATTTTTAATTTTCAGTTCCAGCACAGCAGCCCATTTTGCATATTCTTTTCCTGATGGATGCAAACCATCATCTGCAATTAATGACGCATCATTTTCTGCTTCACGTGTAAAAGGAGTAATATCTGTGTAAGAAATATTGTATGATAAAGTGATTTGTTTATTGACGGCATTGAATTCATCAAGCTCTTTTCTTATTTGCGCAGTGTCTCTGTCTTGCGCAAAAGGCGTTACGCTATAATCAGGAATAGATAACACAAAAACATGATTGCGTTTATTTCCTGCCAACACAATTGCCTTTTCCAAACATTCTGTAAATCTTTTTTTATAATCTGAAATATTCATGTGTTGGTATTGATCATTTACACCGATCAATAAGGTTACAACGTCAAACGGGCCTTGTGGTTGTTGTGTTGCAATTGCAT
>JAFBAF010000361.1 GCA_019247895.1 Parafilimonas sp.
TAATTATTTGCAATAACGAGATTTAAAAATCCTTTTATAACATTGAATGATTTAAAAAGATGACTATTTTTTTCAACCAAATATTTCCCCAATTCGTTGCCCAAAACATCCGGAGATTTTTTTAAAGGCTTCAATAAGCCAAACAATACAATAGTATAATCACCTTCAAACTCGGGTTTGGTAATATTTACAGTGATGCTGCTTTCATCAATTGAACTGTTGTATAAATCATCAATTGCTTTTTTTGCGTTTGATTTAATATCGTTTACAAGGCTCATAATAAATTGTGAAGCGCAAAAGTAACAAACGCAGCTTGCAAAATCTTCCTTAAATCTTCAATCTGAAATTTGCAATGTGTAATTAAAATTATCTTCGCTGCCGCCCATGCAAAAACTGCACACATTTATTCGCAAAATTATCTTAACTGTTGTAGATGCATTTTATCCTTTGTTCAAAAGGTTTATGCCGCTGCAAACATTTCGGTATGCGGCTTGCGGTGGTGCAAACATGTTGTTTGATATTTTCATCTTTACAATATCATACAATTATTTTCTGCATAAAGAAATTGTGTACATCGGTTCGTTCGCTATTAGTCCGTACATATTTGCTTTCTTAATTGCGTTTTGCGTTTCATTTCCTACCGGGTTTTATTTAAGCCGTTATGTAGTGTGGCAACAAACGCAAACAAAAAAGCGCATACAGGTATTCCGGTATTTCTTAATTGTTGTTGCCTGCATTGCGCTCAATTATTTTTTTCTGAAATTATTTATTGAAGAATTTCATTGGTGGCCAACTGTTTCAAAGATTGTAGCCAGCATTTTTGTAGTATTATTTAGTTATATAACTCAAAGAAATTTTTCATTTCGTGCTGTTGATGGAAAAGAAAATGAAACTGTAGAAGAAGATGATAGCATCATTTAAAACCATTACTGCAACCCGAATTATCTTTACACAAAAATTTATAAATGGATAGTAAAAATGCTTGCGAAAGCAGTACCGTAATGAATGAAATTGTTTTGCCAAATGATACAAACGTTTTTGGCAATCTTATGGGTGGAAGATTGATGTACTGGATGGATATAGCTGCGGGAATTACAGCCGTTAAACACTGTAATGCACCATGCATGACGGCAAGTGTTGATAATCTTAGTTTCAAAAACCCTATTAAGTTGGGAAATGTAGTTCGTATTGAAGCAAAGATCACAAGAGCTTTTAATACATCTATGGAAATACATCTGAAGGTTTGGGGAGAAGACAATTTGCATCAATACAGGTATGAAAGCAATGAAGCTTATTTTACATTCGTTGCACTTGATCCAAACAATAAGCCAAGGCCTGTGCCAGCTGTAATCCCGGAAACAGAAGAAGAAAAGCTATTATTTGAGGGTGCATTGAGAAGAAGGCAGGTGCGGTTAATTCTTGGCGGTAAAATGAAACCGGATGATGCGAGTGAATTGAAAGCGTTGTTTAGTAATTAACAAATATATCAATTGCGAATTCCCGAATTCATAAATCCTTATTCGTGAATTTCATAAACGATTGTTAATACAATTTTTAGCTTGTGTAATAATTAAATCGGTATCATCTTTCTCTAAATAAATTTTATAAGTATGAAGAAAATATTTTTAGCACTCACTGCAACGATGTGTTTGATTATTGCCAATGCGCAAACTGATAACACAATCAGGCAACGAACGATAAATGTAAACGGGCATTCGGAGTTAGAAATAACGCCTGATGAAATTTATATAGATATTGAACTGCGTGAATACAACAAAAAGAACGGCGATAAAATAGATATTGAAACCATTCGCAACCAATTTTTATCTGCAGTAAAAAGCATGAATATTGCTGATACAGATGTTGTAGTGCAGGGTTATTCAGGTTGGGATGGCAATTATTGGTGGTATCAAAAAAATAAAAAGAAAAATCCTGATATGAAGGCTGGCATTACTTATGAAGTGAAAGTAAAAACGGTTGATGATATGGATAAATTGGTTGATAAATTGGATGACGAAGCCACACAAAATTTTTATATCAGCCGCACATCGCACAGCAATATGGATTCAATAAAAAAGCAGTTGAAAATAAAGGCGATTAAAAATGCAAAAGAAGAAGCAGTAAGTTTAGCTTCCGCGCTGGGCGATAATGTTGGTAACGCTTTAACTATAAATGATCCAAATGAAAGCAGTAATTATCCGCAGCCAATGGTATTTTCTTTACGTGGTAAAGTTGCGGATGTTGCAGACCAGGCTGCATCGGCACCAATGAACGTTGATTTCAAAAAAATAAAAATTGAAATGAACGTGAATGTGATATTTGAATTGAGATAATTGTATAAACATTATTTTTAAACGCAGGTGGTAATTATTACCTCCTGTTTTTTTTATGTTGAACGGTGATTTTTTTTACTTTTTACTTTTAAATTTTTTACTTTAATGTAATGACCAACGATCTTTTATACCAAATTGCACTAACGCTTATACCAAATGTTGGATGTGTTCCCGCAAAATCTTTGGTTGAGCATTTCGGAAATGCGGAAGATATTTTTAAAGCAAAGAAGAATGATTTAAGCGCTATAGAAAATATTGGTTTAGTAAAAGCTTCAAGCATAAAAGCATTTGAAGATTTTAAAGTTGCAGAAGAAGAAATAAAGTTTATAGAGAAATATAAAATACAACCGCTTTTTATTGCTGACAAACATTATCCGCAGCGCTTATTAAATTGTTATGATCCGCCGACGCTTTTATATTATAAAGGCAATGCAGATTTAAACGCTTCAAAAATTGTAAGCATAATCGGAACAAGAAACAATACCGATTATGGCAAACAGGCTACAGAAAAAATGATAAGTGAGTTACAGGATTTGAACGTGTTGATTGTAAGCGGACTTGCTTTTGGTATTGATGGAATCGCACATAAATCTGCTTTGCAAAACGATTTGAGGACGGTTGCTGTGCTTGCACATGGTTTGCATACAATTTATCCGCGGCAACATAAAAATCTTGCAAAAGAATTAGTACAACAAGGTGGCCTGTTAACAGAACTTAAAAGCGGAGAAAAACCTGATAAACATAATTTTCCAAAACGCAATCGCATTGTTGCGGGCATGGCCGATGCTACAATTGTAATTGAAACAGCAATCAAAGGTGGCAGTATGATAACTGCAGAGCTTGCTAATAATTATAATCGTGATGTATTTGCATTGCCGGGCAAAATCACTGATTCAAAAAGTGCAGGCTGCAATTATCTCATTCAAAATAATAAAGCCATTTTATTTACCGATGCAAAAGAGTTAAGTGAAAGCCTTGGATGGCAATCAAAAAAAATAAATAAAAAACCACAACGTGAATTGTTTATTGAATTAAGTGAGGATGAAAAGACCATTATTAGTATTCTTAAAGAAAAAGAAACAACACATATTGATGAGATAAACATTCGCAGTAATTTGAGCAGTAGTTCAATTGCAGCAGCTATTTTAAATTTAGAATTACAGAATGTAATTGCAGGTTTGCCCGGGAAGATGTATAAGATTTTGTAGCGCTTGTTTTGCTTGTTGCTCCGGAAAGGTTACAGGCAGCAAATAACTATTCATTTAACAGATATACCTACTCGCTGCTTTATTCATCCTGATTATTTTAATATTGCTTAATCAGTTTTATTATTACTGTTTGTCCACCACTTATAATGTTTACAAAATATACACCTTTGGCGTATTCCTGCATTGGAATCTGCAATTGATTTGCATTGATATTGTTTTGTCTCCACACCACTCTTCCAATATTATCTGTTAACATTATCTCTGCATTTTTAGTATTTGTCAATTGAATGTTTGCAACGTTACTTACTGGGTTTGGCGATACAGTTGCTTGTAATGAAGTGTTTAGATTTTTACCAGCAGCATTTGATGCAATTGCTGTGTTAATACTATTATTTGTAATAATCGGCAACTCGCTTTTGTTATTGTTGATGTCTTTTATCATCACAGTGCCAGTTGATGTTCCATCGCTCTTCCATAATTCAATACCTGCTGTATCACTCTTTGCTGAAAATAAAATTGTGCCTGCACCGAAGCTTGTGGTGTAATAAGGATTTGAGCTTGCATGCCCGTGTAAAATATCATCTACCAAAAATGTTCCGCTTTGTGTTCCGTTGGATCTCCACAACTCAAACCCTGAAGTTGACTGATAAGCTTCGAAACATAAATTACCTGAAGCGTTATAAAGGTTTGTTAAGTTGCGGCCATTTTTTTCCGTGAAGGTTTTAAGCTGCTTCGTATCTGCGTCGCTTCCTTTTGTTGTCCATAATGTAGCGCTGCTATCTGCATTCAAAACCTTAAACGCAACTCCGTTTTTATAACCAACTATCTCATAAGGCTGGATATTTGCATCAGCCCCGGGCGTAATATTTTTTACAAGCACCACGCCTGCAGTATCGTTTAAGCTGTATTTAAATAGTTGATTGCCTATGCCATTTGCCGGATCACTCGCTGTAAAATAAAATGCATTATTGTAAATAGCCAGTCGCGGATCTGGTTCACCATTTTCAATTACCTGGTAGAATTCTGTAAGAAACACACTATTACTTTTAAGTTCATGAGTACCTTTTGTTGTTCCGTCGCTAACCCAAAACTTGCGGCCATCACCATCATCAGCAGAAAAATATAGCTTGCCTTTATATGGTGTTAGTTGTTGAGGGCCGCCGGGAGGAAAAAATCCTATATCACGCAGTTTATGTGTACCAGCCTGCGTTCCATCGCTAATCCAAAGCTGTCTTCCTGAATAAGGCGAGTATAAAGTAAAATAGAAATTACCTCCTGCTGATACCGGCTGCTTGTAGTCATAAAAATCGAAATCAATGTAAATCTTTTTGGTACCTGAATCAGTGCCGTCGGTAACCCACAACTCTTCCCCGTCATTGGTAAAGAAAAAAACTTTCTTACCTGCGTCTGTGTACATCCCGGCCAGGTAAGCTGTTTTGGAAAGTACATGTGTGCCTGCACTTGTTCCATCAGAAATCCACGGATTATACGCTTGTAAAGATGTATCTGCGGTAAAATATATTTTTCCATTTGCCGCAGTAATATTTGTAATGCTTGAAGAACCTGCACCTGGTTTTATATCTTTTACCATATACGTTCCTGCAGTAGTGCCATCGCTTCTCCATAATTCAGTTCCATGAACACCATCATTAGCAGTGAAGTAAGCAATATTGTTTAATACTGCATATTGCTGGTGATAAAACTGAGGCTGATAGTTTGACGGGTTACTGTTTGTTGCAAGATTAACCTGCGATGCATTTGCTGTTGATAATTGCGCAGCAGTAATTAGAGGCATTACAAAACATGCCGGCAAAATGAGTGTTAGAATTTTTTTCATAGTAAAACTATTTAAAGTTAAGTTTTTGTTGTGGCAATTAACTAACCGCTGTGTAATTATGCATTTATACACGCCTGTAGGAACTTTTTTAGCGGCTACAATGCAATTAAAAAGTTAGTATTAAAGATAAATACAAATATTAATAGTGTATTGCCGCCGATAACAAAAAATGATTCCACAAAAAGTAAACTATAAACCCAATGTTTATAAGCTCACATAAGTAATAACAATCTAACTATTACTTTTGCGGCAAATCGCTTTTATGCAAAAAGATACTGCCGTCTTCTCACTCATTCAAAAAGAACTCAAACGCCAGCGCCGCGGAATCGAATTAATTGCCAGCGAAAATTTTACAAGTTTTCAAACTATGCAGGCAATGGGCAATGTAATGACAAATAAATATGCTGAAGGTTATCCTGGTCGTCGTTATTATGGTGGTTGTGAAATTGTAGATGAAAGCGAGCAGTTGGCTATTGACCGTTTAAAACAAATTTTCAATATTGAATATGCCAATGTGCAACCACATAGTGGTGCCCAGGCAAACGCTGCAGTAATGTTGGCTTTGTTGCAACCCGGCGATGTAATTCTTGGCTTGGATTTAAGTATGGGCGGACATCTTACGCACGGTGCTGCGGTAAACTTCAGTGGTAAATTATATGAGCCGCATTTCTATGGAGTAAAAAAAGAAACAGGTACTATAGATTATGAAATGCTGGAAGCAAAAGCAAAAGAAGTAAAACCCAAATTAATCGTGTGCGGTGCGAGTGCTTATAGCCGCGATTGGGATTATGCACGCATAAGAAAAGTAGCAGATGAAGTGGGTGCATTAATAATGGCTGATATTGCTCACCCTGCGGGATTGATTGCGAAGAAATTATTAAATGATCCGTTTGATCATTGTCATATTGTTACATCAACCACGCATAAAACTTTGCGTGGTCCGCGTGGCGGAATTATAATGGTGAGGAAAGATGGTGAAAATCCTTTGGGTTTAAAAGATGTAAAAGGTAATGTTCGTTTGATGAGTAACCTGCTTGATATGGCTGTGTTTCCTGGCACACAAGGCGGACCGCTTGAACATATCATCGCTGCAAAAGCTGTTGCGTTTGGCGAAATTCTTACAGAAGAATTTACAGTGTATGCCAGGCAAATTATTTCAAATGCACAAGCAATGGCAAAAGCTTTTCGCGATAAAGATTATAACAGCATTAGTGATGGAACCGATAATCATTTGCTGTTAATCGATCTTCGCAATAAAAATATTTCAGGTAAAAAAGCGGAACAGGTTTTAGGCAAAGCCGACATTACTGTAAATAAAAACATGGTTCCGTTTGATGATAAAAGCGCATTTGTTACAAGCGGCATTCGTGTTGGCGTGCCTGCGATTACAACACGTGGAATGAAAGAAGAGCACATGCAATTTATTGTTGACAGAATTGATGATTGTTTAACGCATGCAGATGATGAAGCATATCTGTCAAACATCAAAAACAAGGTGAATGAATTTATGCAGCAGTTTCCTTTGTATCCTGAGTTGGGTTAAATAAATATTTTTTTGGTGACCAGCTTTTGTTGTTGTGGCATCGTTCCTTGCGTCGCAACACTTGTACAGTAGCACAGGTAGCATCTTCAGGTTCGCATTTTAGATTACTAATTATTTCATTCTGTCTTTAACAGGAACAACTAATTTCAAACCGGACCAAACATCATCAACAGCACAAACTTTTATATCAACTAAGCCAATTGCCAAAGCTGTATTGCGAATCATATCTTCAGTTAAATCAGTTTCAATTTTTGATGATTGCTTATACCACGAAACCCAAATCATTCCATCCGGTTCAATTTCATTTTTTAAATCATGAATATGTTTTTCAAATTCATCTAAGTTTTTTACAAACAAGTGGATGAAATCCTTTTTTGATTTTTTATCACTAAAAATTTTTATATCGTTTGGCAGATCTGTGAATAAACCGAAATAATTACCAGGCTCGTTGATCAAACGAATTTTAAAACCGTTTTTAATTCCTAATT
>JAFBAF010000004.1 GCA_019247895.1 Parafilimonas sp.
ACATTGCGGTGTTTGGTGGTACAAATAAATAAAACCGCAACGTCCTTCCTTTACACAAAGCAAGGCTAAGAGACATTGCGGTGTTTGGTGACGTAAATAAATAAAACCGCAATGTCCTTCCTTTACACAAAGCTCCGCTAAGAGACATTGCGGGAAAAAAAAAGTGCAAAAATAAGTTTGTACAGTTTCTGTTTGGGTTAGTTTGATGGGCGCAAATAAAAGTAAGCATTTTAACGCATCGTTCTCTGGCGAGAGACGATGCTTAACGATGAAGAAACAATAAAGTATGAACAACAAAACTGCAAACATCTTTTATTTTTTACTGCCGCTATTTTTACTGGCCTGTTTAATGACTATTGCTTTAATAAATTATCCAATTGTTTTTTACAAAGCAAAAGAAACAGTGATAACAGTTTTTACTGCAATTATTATTTATGTTTTATTGTGGACATTTATAAAACCAGATGCCTTTTCAAGAAATGGCGGACTATTGATTGGCTTTTTATTTATCGCAAATATTTCAATTGAAGAGTTTATAGACTGGCAAACAAAAACCGGAACATTAGTTTCAACCTTATCGATGATGTTTTTAATCTTTATTTCATTTTCAATTATAAGTGGTATAAGAACGTTTAAAACACAAAACATTTTACAAGGAATTAAAAGCAGCTTTTTTAGTTCGTTGTTAGGAACATTAATTGCTCTTTGCTTCGGGTTTTTAATTGACTTTGTTTTTTCAAACAGAATGGTTCACGCATTAACAAATTATCCGGGCTTTAAAAATTATAACGACCCAAAGGCTTTTACTTTTTATAATTCATTTGATAATGCTTCAAACCATGTTATCATTGCTCCAATTGTTTCAATTATTATGGGTACACTTGGCGGAGCAATTGCTTTAATTGTTTTGAGATTAAGAAACCGAAAGTAAAAGTGTAAGTAAAAGTTTGTTTGATTAACATATTTAATATTAGGCGAACGCATAAAGATTGCATAGCTTTAACTCTTTCTTAAATAGAGAATATGACTACACACTCGTTTACACCAATTATGTATATTGACGACGATGCTGATGACCAGGAAATTTTTAAACAAACAGTCAGCAATCTTAATGTGAATCATCCTGTTATTAGTTTTTGGAATGGCAGAGAAGCACTAAAATATTTGCGCTCAGAAAAAATTAATCCTTTTATTATTTTCTGCGACGTTAATATGCCTATAATGGATGGTTTTGAATTGCGAAAACAAATAAGTGAGGATAAAAAGCTGCTGCTGGATTGTATTCCTTTTATATTTTATTCAACGAATGCGGATAAGAAATATGTGGACATGGCTTATACTTTAACTGTACAGGGTTATTTTAAAAAACCCTCAGACAGTAATGTGATAAAACAGCAGCTACAAAGAATTATTTATTACTGGTTAGACTGTAAACATCCAAATAACTGCTGATGAATTATGCTCCTGTTTTTATCGCTTGCCGCAGCCGAAATAAATGAAAGATTAATTCTCCTGATCTTTTAAAACTGCAGCCACAATTGTAGGAGTTAGGTTTTTGAAAAATTAGTTTTAATAACGGGTTTATCGATTGTATAATTAATTAAAAGTTTTTTCTAAGTTTGTGCCTTAAGGGTTTAGGGTTGAAAAAAACGAGCTGATGTTTTTACATTGGCTCGTTTTTTTCGTAAATTGTTGATTATTCGGACTGTTTAAATATTAATGCGTGAAAAAAACATTAGCACAACTTAACGAGGTGCAAATAAAAATTACATCAGAAGTAGAAAATTATAAACAAGCAATTGTAGATGATAAACCGTTTAGTGAAGTAAAGGCGATCTATTTAAAAATAAAGGAGCTAAAACAACAGTCGTTAGAACTGTTAGAGCAAGTTAATTTAAAAATGGACGAAAGTAAATAAGGGTTTAGGGAATTATACCTTTGGTTTCACACAATATATTAATCAATAAGCCTGCCATTATTAAACTTATTTATTTTCCTTCTTCGCAATGTCTCCTTGAAAAGCGATGAGGGCGGCAGGGACATTGCGGTGTTTGGTGACGTAAATAAATAAAACCGCAATGTCCTTCCTTTACACAAAGCTCCGCTAAGAGACATTGCGGAAAAAAGGAAAAGACATTATCACAACTTAACGATCTGCAAATAAAAATTATGTCAGAGGTAGAAAATTATAAACAAGCAATTGTAGATGATAAACCGTTTAGTGAAGTAAAAGCGATCTATTTAAAAATAAAGGAGCTAAAACAACAGTCGTTAGAACTGTTAGAGCAAGCTAATTTGAAAATGGAAGAAAGTAAATAAGAGTTTAGGGAAATTATACCTTCGGTTTCACACAATATATTAATCAATTAGCCTGCCATTATTAAACTTTCCTTCTTCGCAATGTCTCCTTGATAAGCAATGAGTGCAGGCAGGGACATTGCGGTGATTAGTGGCACAAATAAATAAAACCGCAACGTCCTTCCTTTACACAAAACAAGGCTAAGAGACATTGCGGAGAAAAAGATCTTCTCTATTAGCGTTCAACAAAATAGCCTGTCACTTAATAACCATCTTCACTTTTTCATATTCTTTTCCAGCAGCGCCACAAACGAAGGCAAATGATAATACAGTTTGCCACCAATATTGCTCCATGAAATTTCATTACCGTCGCGCAGGTTTTGCAAAGTGCGGTCGCTTAAATGAAAATAATCTACAATGTCTTGTTTATCTACCCAGTCCTGGGCTTTGGTAAGCAGTTCTTTACAAGGTTCAGTGGCTGCAACGGGTTTGGTTTTAGCTTTGGTTTTGGTTGTATTTGTCATAGAAAAAGCAGTTTAGAAAGTTGGGTTGCCATGCTATGCGGCATAACAGTACACTAAAATAATTTGGTATACATTTCTTTCCAACAGAAAACGGTTTTTCATTTATCCCTAAAAGCCTTTGCCATAAAATAAAGGCTTTTCTTGCCGGGGTTTTGTTCGTACCATGTTTGTACCATGTTCGTACCATGTTCGTCTCACTTGTGGCGGCAGGCGAAGGTGGTACGAATAAGGAACGAAGAAAGTACAGCTGTGAGACGAAGCAGCAGTTTATATTAATTAGTTACAGCAAGGCGTTTACTGCTTAGCCATGTGCGTTGGATGAGGCACTGCAATAATATTTAGAACCTACAAACATGCAGGGTTTCGTGGCTTCGGCACGATGCTTTGATGCAGAAACAGCAATACATAAGCTGTTATTGCGGTTTCATTTCAAACAATAATTTTACCGCTGAATAGTTTATCGTAAAATTGTTTGTTTGAGTGTTGCACGACTAATATTATTTTCACTACTGATAACTGCTTTGCCCGCTGCTGCTCAGCTTTCTAACCTGCGCAGCAAAAAAATTCCTGCAAATAATTTTATTAAGGTTGATTCTTTAAGCATGGTACCAAATACTTTTTTTATTGAAGGTTTTGATACCTCATTCTACACCTTAGATTGGGTAAATGCAACCGTAACATTTAAAAAACAATTGCCGGTTGATAGCGTGCAAATAATATATCGTGTATTCAATCAAAAGCTGAATGCAGTTGCGCAGCGGTATAAATATGACAGCATACAAAACAATTTTATTGCAATTGCGCCTTCAACAATAAATAAAAACGAAGAAAGCTTTTTAAATTTTGGCAAGCTGAATTACAACGGAAGTTTTGGGCGAAGCATTAGCATCGGCAATACGCAGGATGCAGTTTTTAATTCGCAATTGAATTTACAGCTAAGTGGTTTTATCGGTGATAGTATTCAATTGAATGCTGCAATTACCGATAACAATATTCCAATTCAGCCAGACGGCACAACAGCGCAATTAAACGAGTTTGATAAAGTGCTGCTGCAATTCAGCAAAAAAAACTGGGAACTGGATTTGGGTGATATTGATCTGCGGCAAGATGAAAATTATTTCCTGAAATTTTACAAAAGATTGCAGGGCCTCTCCTATCAGCAACAATATAATATTTCT
>JAFBAF010000040.1 GCA_019247895.1 Parafilimonas sp.
TGAAATCCATTTTATCGAAACTGGTTGAGGAAACTTCATGTGAATGTTTTTTATTTTTTGCACGTTATGCGCTTCATGTTTTTTTATTGAAACAATAAAAGTATAACGAGCATTCTGTGCTTTAATATTTTAAGCATCAAAGTTAAAAGTTGTTGCACATGCGATGCTGCATGTACAGATTTATAAGTTGTTTTTATGAATTGAAATATGATTTTGAATTTGATTTTTGTTTTTTACTTAAGGCAATTCACATCAATAAAAAAAATTGTGAATAAAATTGTTTGAAAATTTTTTTGCACAAGAAAAAAGTATATCTAATATTGTGGTGGGAAATTTATTTTCCCAGTTACTTACTAACCCATATATATACAAAGTCCCGCATCTGCGGGATTTTTTTTTGACTTTATGTTTCGATACTTCATAGTATATAAGCCATATAAAACATTATCGCAGTTCACTTCAGCATTAAATAAAAAAACATTAGCTGATTATTTTGCTGTTCCAAAAAATATTTATGCTGTTGGAAGATTAGATGAAGACAGTGAAGGTTTATTGATATTAACCAATGATGCAAAATTGAATAATCAATTATTAAATCCAATGTTTGAACATGAAAGAGAATATTGGGTGCAGGTTGAAGGGCAAATTACACACGAGGCTGTAACGCAGATGGAGCGAGGATTGCAGCTTAACATAAAAGGTATATTACATCAAACTAAAGCAAGTGTTGTGGAAATATTTAATAAAGCACCGCAGGTTGAAGAAAGAGTTCCGCCAGTTCGTTATCGTACAAATATTCCAACTTCATGGATTAAAATAATTTTGAAAGAAGGTAAGAACAGGCAGGTTAGAAAGATGACAGCTCATGTTGGGTTTCCTACATTGCGTTTAATTCGTTATCGCATCGAACAAATTACATTGAATGATATGAAGCCCGGAACGATGATTGAACTTTCACAAAAATCAATTTATAAAAAATTGTTTCATGCAAACAATATATGAAGTAGTTGATGGCATGTATTGCATTACTACTGATAATACCAAACTTGATATAAATGTTATCCATCAATTTCTTTCTGAAGAATCATATTGGGCTAAAGGCATTCCAAAATCTGTAGTTGAAAAATCGATTGCTAATTCTTTATGCTTCGGATTATTTTGCAAAAATGAACAAATTGGTTTTGCAAGGCTGGTAACAGATAAGGCAACTTTCGCTTATCTCGCTGATGTGTTTGTGCTGAAGCAATATCGCGGTAAAGGATTATCGAAATGGTTGATGCAAACAATACAAGCACATCCAGGATTACAAAATTTAAGGCGTTGGTTATTGACCACAAAAGATGCTCATGGATTATACGCACAATTAGGTTGGATAAAACCTCCGCCTGATTACATTTATCGTTTTATGATGATACATAATCCTGATGTTTATAAGAAGTGGGAAAGTTAGTAAAGCCCGAAAGTCCGGAAGAAAGAATTACTTAATCAGATCACTTTATTTTATCAAACCAATACAAGCACTTTAATAAAGAAAAAAGACCGTAAGATGCTTGTTAATCTTTCGGTCTTTCTGACTTGCTGCTTTCCGACTATTATGAATTCAGCATCAACGGCATTACCAGCATAAGTAATTCTTCACTTTCACTTTGCTCCGTTGGTTTTATAATGCCTGCTTTGTTCGGCGTAGATAATTCGATCACCACATCCTCACTGTCTGAAGCATTTAGTAATTCAATCAAAAATTTTGCATTAAATGCGATTTGTAAATCTTCACCATCATATTCGCAATTCATACGCTCAGTACCTTCTGAACTAAAATCAACATCTTGTGCCGCAAGTGTAAGTTCACTTCCATTAATACTTAATACAACCTGGTTTGTGCTTTTGTTACTGAAGATATTGATGCGTCGCAATGCACTTTGAAAATCGCTTCGCTTTACAGTAAGCTTGTAAGGATTATCAGTTGGGATTACAACTTTATAATCAGGAAAACGAGCATCAATTAAACGGCAGCTTAAACGTGTTTCGCCGTGGGTAACAAAAAAATGGTTGCTGTTATAGCTGATGGTAATTTCTTCATCATTATCAGGCAAAGTATTCTTTAATAAATTCAGTGGTTTTTTAGGAACAATGTAATTGTCTGTTTTTGTGTTCTTAACATCAGTTCTTTTATAACGAACCAGGCGATGCGCATCAGTTGCTACAAATTGTACCGCGTTTTTTGAAAGCTCAAAAAATATTCCTGTCATTGCAGGCCTGAGGTCATCATTACTTACAGCAAATAATGTTTTGTTGATTCCATTAAGCAAGGCGCTGCTGGTAACTGTAAAATTGTTTGCATCATCGGCAACAGGTGCTTTTGGAAAATTGTCAGGATTTTCACCCATTACCTTATACTTGCCATTATCACTTGTTATTTCTACTGAAAAATTTTTATCGATATTGAAAGTAAGCGGCTGATCAGAAATATTTTTCAGCGAATCAATTAATATGCGTGCAGGAATGCAAATTTTGCCGTTGGTTTTGCTTTCAACATCCATCTGCACACCCATTACTGTTTCAAGATCAGTTGCAACAATCGTTAACTTTTTATCTTCTATTTCAAATAAAAAATCCTCAAGAATTGGTAAAACCGTATTTGCATTTATCACTCCGTTAATCTGCTGTAAGTGTTTTAATAAAGCTGAGGAAGAAACAATGAATTTCATGTGAGTATAATTTGTTTTTTTCTATTGCCACATGTAATGCTCTTTTACTATTTTTAAACGCCCGAAATTTTGAGGCATTTCATGTGTATATTTTTGCAATGAACATTTATATAAATAAAATGCTTTGCTGTTATAGCAAACCTAAACCAAAAATGATTAAATGATTGCAGTTAACTTTTGCGTAAAACTGCAATTAAGTAAAATGTGAATTGTTTGTGCTAAAATTTACACCGGCACAGCATGCGAAAGTATATCTGAAATTTTTTCTCTTACCAGCGGTTTTACAATGTAGTCCTGCACGCAGTTATAGCGTTTTGAATATTCTTTATCCTGGTCATTCATTGACGATGTTACAAGAAATATTTGTATCTCTTTTACAAGATTTGCCTTTAAAGATTGATAGGCATCCAAAAATTGCCAGCCGTTCATTACCGGCATATTTACATCTAATAAAATTACATCAGGCAGTTCATTGGTATTGTACATATTCTCTTCGAGGAAACGACAAGCTTCTTCGCCATTGGAGCAAACCTTTATTTTATTAGCATGCCCGGTTGCTTCAAGCGTTTTGCAGGATACAAATTGATAGATGGTGTCGTCATCAATTAGGAGTACATTTACTTTGGCTCTGTACATAGGATTTCGTATTGGATAATCAAATTACGCTATTCTTAATAAAATTAAAAAATAAAATTCCGGGTAATAAAGCTTTTGGAACGGTTAACCCGAAAATTTGACTATTCGTTGACATAAAAACGTTTGATTTGCTCATTTAATACAAAAAAATGAAAAAAATTCTTTTCTCGATACTTTTCATGCCTTTTTTTTCTCAAGCCCAGCTTAGTGTTGAACAAATTATGCAAAATCCCAAATGGATAGGCACTTCTCCGGCCAATGTCTTTTGGGGTTATGACAGCAAGTCGGTTTATTTCAACTGGAATCCCGATAAAAATATTAGTGATTCATCCTATAGTTTTCAGCTTGTAAGCAATAAAATTGATAAGATTAATTATAAAGATGCAACAATAGCGCGGGATATTGCAATGGGAAATTACAATTCCGCAAAAAACAAGATTACTTTTATACATAACGACGATGTATATGTGCTTACCATGTCAACAAAAAATATAACAAGAATTACGAACACAACAGAGCAAGAATTTAGTGCTTTCTTTTTAAAGAATGATAACATCGTTGTTTACCAATTAAAAAATAATTTGTTTGCATGGAACAGTGTTACCGGCAATACAGAACAGCTAACAAATATTCAAAATAGTTCCGCGCCTTCTATCAATGAAGAGCTTTCGCTTCAGCAAAAGTGGCTGAATGAAGAAGCGTTGCAAACATCATCAGTTCAAAAAAAAAGAAAAGAGAAAGCCGATGCTACAAAACAGTTTCTTGACAGTAATAAAGAAGAAAGGCAATTGCGGACTATTTACATTGGAAGCAAAGAATTGCAAAACTTAATTATCAGTCCTGGCGAAAGATTTGTAACATATAATTTGTTTGAACGAAATGATGATGCAAAAGAAACTATTGTTCCGTCTTATGTAACGCAGGATGGTTATACAAAAGAAATTCCATCTCGCAGTAAAGTTGGGAGACCGGCAGGCAATTATTCTTTTTATGTGTTTGATAAATTGAAAGACACTGTTATTAATGTGTCATTTGATTCAATTCCATTTATAAAATATACGCCTGAATATGTAAAGTTTTATCCAAATGAATTAAAAGATTCAAACAACTCATCAAGAAAAGTTATTGTACAAAATGTTTTATGGAATGATGAAGGAACGATCTGTGTTATTGATATTTTTTCTTTAGATAATAAAGACCGTTGGATAATGCAGTTAGATGCTGCAACAGGTAAATTACGTTTGTTAGATCATCAGCATGATGAAGCATGGATTGCAGGCCCGGGCATTGCTTGGTTAGAGCCTGCAAACATTGGCTGGATAAATAACACAACAATTTATTTTCAAAGTGAGGCGACTGGCTATTCGCATTTGTATGCATATAATGTAAGTACACATCAACG
>JAFBAF010000073.1 GCA_019247895.1 Parafilimonas sp.
TAATTTCGACCGGAAAAGCGGCATGTTCAATTTTTTGACAACCGCTAAAAAATAGGCCGGCAAACAAAAGCCCGAGTACAGAATTTTTTGCGGTAATAGATTTTAGCAATTCAAATTTTGGATAAGATGTGCGATAAACTTTTTTCATTTTAATAGAATTTAAAGCAAAAAAAGCCTGATAATGTGAACAGAAATTTACTGGCAGGTTATGCTTGCATTAATATATTATTGCTTTATGAAACTATTATCCCTATCGCTCAAGCTTAAGGCTGAAAGTGGTTCTTTTGCAGGCTTATGAGTAAGAATTTTGTATTAAATATGAATAATGTTTTTGAATAAAGGTTCTTTAAAATACATATCCTTGTATGAAACCTTAAGAAAGCGATGCCTGCAACCTTTACAAAAAAAGTGAAGCAAGCAATATGAAAAATCATCGTTAGAAACTTTGGCACGCAAATGTTATTACATGGGATAGATTGGTAGTGTCTTGTTGCCTTAGCAAAGATGCGATGCACCGGCTGGTAATTTACAAATACAGTCGTTTAAACAATTTGGAATAACGACAATTACACATAGTTCCGCAGTGAACTAATGAAAGCCGCAACAACATTGACATCTGCGCCAATTGCAGCGAAGGCCTGCCGTGTGGGAAGATTAGTGTGATTAATAATCTCAAAAATCTTTTAAATGAAACACTTTGTTGCCTGTTGTATTGCAGTGAGTATTTTTTTCAGCAAAACATTTAGCCAGGATAGCACTTTATCCGTATCATCTTCAAACAATGTTCAAACGTCTAAGTCAGCATTTAATGCAAAAGACGTTTACAAAATAAGCTGGAAAGCTGATGCGCCAATAACAGGCGTTGGCTTGGGATTAAGTGTACTTGGCCTTCATCTTATCCAAAATAAAGATTCGCTTACTTTAGCAGAAGCAAATGCAAAAAACAGAAGCGATATTCCTTCTTTCGACCGGGGCAATGCAGGTTTTTACTCTGAAAGCGCAAACAGTAATAGTTATATTCCTTTTTTCGCTGGTTTTGCAATGCCATTGGTTTTTGTGGTTGCTGATAAAACTGAAAGACAACAAGCCGGAAAAATTTTGGTGATGTACACTGAATCGCTTGCTATTACTTCTGCTTTATATACAATGACTGCAGGATCTGTGCAACGAAGCCGCCCGTTGGTTTATCCTGATAAGAACGGAAATTATAAAGCTGATTTGGGAAAACGTACCAGCAATAATTCGCAACGTGCTTTTTATGCAGGCCATGTTGCCGCTACCGCCAGTGCAAGCTTTTTTGCTGCAAAAGTTTACAGTGATTTGCATCCAGATTCAAAATTCAGAACGTATGTATGGATTGCTGCTGCTGCATTGCCCGCAGTTACAGCGTATTACCGTTATGAAGCAGGGCAACATTTCCTTAGTGATTGCATAATCGGTTATGGCATTGGTGCTGCTTCAGGCATATTAGTTCCGGCATTGCATAAATCTAAAATGATGAACAACGTGACTATAGCACCCGCTATATGGCAAAATGCAAAAGGTTTAAGTGTTGCTTACAATTTTTAACTTCGAATTCTTTTCAATCAATTTGTTCAATCTATAATCACAATAAAAAAGGTTGCTAAATAGCAACCTTTTTTTATGGGAAATATTTTGTGTTATGGTTTTCCTGTACCTGTTTTTGGAACTGCTGCGCCACCGGTTGCGCCATTCTCCTGTAATGCCTGGTTCGGATCGATAGTTAAACCCGGAGGTAATGTAACGTTCAATTCTTTTGCAACTAAAGGAAACATATTCTCTACGGGAAACCCGATTTCGTAAGTATTAGGTTTTAAAATAAGGCTGTACTTTTTTGTTGCCAGAACCTTTTTGTATGCTGTTAAAACTCTTTGGTAAAGCGGGTTTGCCATGGTAGCGCGATAATTATCAGATTTATTTTGTGCAATTTGCTGCCAATAAACAAGCTGCATCATCATTTGCTGCTTTTGCTGGTTGTTATAAGTCATAACAGTAGCCGGAATATTTCCTTTTGCAGAGTCAGCTTTCAAGGTGCTGTCTAATCTTTGATATTCGCTTTGGTATAACTGGTACTCTGTACCTAAAGTATCTCTCTCGTACATTTGCACCATACTATCAACACCACGATATTCAGGTAAAGCCTGAACCATAAGGTCTATATCAAAAATTCCTACTTTTAATGCAGGAGTTGTTTGAGCGTTTATTTTTTGGAAACCCAAACATAAGGCAGTAACACAAAACGCTGCCAGAAAAACTTTCTTCATTTGTTATTGTTTAAATTATAATTTTTAATTTTTTATCCCGAGTTGCTGCAGTACATCGTTACTGCGGTCTAATTTGGGGTCGGCAAATATAACAGTAATTCCTTCACTTTGATCGAGTACAAAATCATATCCGTGTGCCACCGCCATTTTTTGCACTGCGTTATAAACTTTGTCCTGGATCGGTTTAACAATTCGTTCTCTTTCCTTAAAAAGATCGCCTTCATAACCAAATCTTTTCTTTTGCAGGTCTCTTAATTCTTTTTCTTTATTGAACAATTCATCTTCCCGTTTTTTTTTCAGGTCATCACTCAACATATATTGTTCAGCATCATAATTTTTATACATGTCGTTTAACTGTGCCTGCAGATTATCAATTTCTTTTTGCCACTGGTCGCTTATTGCCTGCAATTTTTTATCGGCATCCACATATTCAGGCATTTTACCCAGAATATATTTTGTATCAATAATTGCATATTTCTGAGCAGCACTATTATACACAACTCCAATTGCAAGCAGCGCTATTAATGATAACTTCTTCATGACAGGGAAATTTGATGATTTTTAAATTTTACGATGTTAAATGTAAATTAATCCGGTTCATAACCCAACATAAATGTAAATCGTGAAGCATCTTTTAAGCTTGTGTAAGGCCCGTAGCGATCTAAGCCTACGCCGTAGTCAAAGCCAAGCAATCCAAACATAGGCAGGAAGAAACGTACACCAACACCAACTGAACGGCGCAACCTGAAAGGATTGTAATCTCTGAAACTATACCAGCCATTAGCAGCTTCAAAGAATGTTTCAGCATAAATGGTACTGCTTGGGTTTAATGCAAAAGGATAACGCAGCTCAAGTGTATATTTATTGAAAATGGTAAAGTATTCTGAAGCACCCTGCTGATCAGGGTTAACCCGCGGATCGGAAGTTTGATAAACAGGATAACCGCGTTGTGCAATGATATCGTAACCCAATAATGCGTAACTGTTACTTAAACCTGCATCACCCACCTGGAAGCGTTCAAAAGGAGAAATGTTCAGGTCAGGATTATATCTTCCGATATAACCATACTTAGCCGCAAGTTTCAAAACAAATTGTTTGTTCCTGTCCGGGCCGCTCGGTCTTCCAATTGGCACATACCATTCACCGGTAAAACGCCATTTGTAATATTCAATTAACGTATAAGGATTTGACCAGTTTACTATATTCTTGTTGATAAGAGAGTAAGGTGGCGTTGCCTGTAATGTCAGCAAAAAGTTAGATCCTGTTCGCGGAAATATTTGCTGATCTTCAGAATAACGTTGCAATGTAAATTTCAAACTTATGTTGTTTGAAAAACCATTATTGAAACCCGGAAGATTGGTGGGATCGATATAATAGTTCTTTAACTGGTAACGTGCATATTCAAAAGCAACACCGGCTGAGAAATAATCATCAGGCCACTTTAACTGTTTTGATAAGCCAACTGAAAAACCGGTTGTTCTGAAGAAAGAAGTATCCGCTGCTAATTTTTCGTATTGGCCCGTTAAAGGATTATATGCGTTCGCAAATTTTGTATCATAAATACTTACTGAAAAAGCATTTCTTTTTTTACCACCTAACCACGGTTCTGTAAACGATGCATTGTAAGAACGATAAGCACGGCCATTACTTTGCACACGCAAACTCAATTTTTGTCCATCGCCAACAGGCAATGGATCCCAATCTGACTTATGGAAAATATTATTGATCGAAAAATTATTGAAAGTAACACCAAGTGTACCTGTAACACCAATTCCACCGCCAAAACCTGCGCTTAATTCAAGCTGATCGCCTGATTTTTCTTCAACCTGCCAATTCACATCAACTGTTCCGTTCTCCTGGTCAGGCACAATATCCGGAACTATCTTTTCCTGGTTAAAAAATCCAAGGTTTGCAATTTCACGCTGTGAGCGAATTACATCTGAACGGCTGAATTTTTCACCGGGCAATGTTCTTAATTCTCTTCTTATTACATATTCCTTTGTTCTGTCGTTACCGGAAATTTTAATGTTTTTGAAAGTTGCCTGCGGGCCTTCGTACATTTTTATATCGTAATCAATCGTGTCGTTATACACAGATGTTTCAACAGGATCTACGTGGAAGAATAAATAGCCATCATCCATGTATAAGCCGCTAATATCCCCGCCTTCAGGTGATATGGTAATACCTAATTTTTTATCAAGAATATCACGATCGTATGTATCGCCTTTTTTAATTCCTAACAAGGCAATTAATAAAGAATCAGAATATTTGGTGTTATTACTGAATGTAATATTTCCAAAATAATATTTGCGCCCCTCGGTAACAGGGATGTATAAATGAAGACCATCTTTTGCATTTACGATCGTGTCATTTCCTATTGCTGCATCGCGATAACCGAGTGAGTTGTAGTAAGTGATTACACTGTTTTTATCATCATCATATTTCTTTGCATCATATTTAGCCGAGGAAAAAGGTTTGATCTTTACATAAGGCTCGAGTAATGATCTTGTTTTAGTAAATGATAGAAAGCCCCATTCGCTCAAATAATCATGGAACGTATAATGATTGCTGTCATCTAAAGTAGTTCTGAATCTTGAAGGGAAAAGTGTTATATGACTTTTTTCTTTTGTACCCTTCATCTGACTTTTTAGTTTGTCATCGCTGATAGTATTATCTAAAAAGCTTACTTCTGCAATTTTTACTTTGCTTCCCCTGTCAACATTAAATACAAGAATTTCAGAATTCTGGGCAGCAGTATCTTTTATTTCATTAACGGAAACCTGCACGTTGCGATAACCTTTATCAGCATAAAATTTCTTAATCGCATCTATAGAAGTGCGTTTTACATTTTCGGTAATAACCCTGTTTATTACCAACCCTGTTTTTGGAGTAAGGTCATCTTTTTCACCTTTCTTTACACCATTAAATTCAAATCTCGATAACCGCGGTCTTTCTGTAACATGAACCTCAAGTGTAATATTATTACTTTGTAATGAAGTAATATAAATAGCAACATCGCTAAAATAATTTTGCGACCATAACTTATTGATGGCTTTTGAAAAGTTGTCTCCGCCGGGTAATGAAACTTCATCACCCACACTTAAACCGGCAATTGATAACAAAAGGTTTTGGTCAAAATAATTATTACCGGTAACATTTATAGCTGCTATTTTATATTTTTTAGGAATGGTTTGATTAAGTATGTTTATCAGTTCCGGGTTAATTGAAGTAACAGGTACAGTATCCTGGTCAATATGTATTAGACCTGTAGAATCTTTTTGAACAAGCGGGCCGGGAATAGTATTCGGCAAAACTGCCGGTGTTTGTGGTTGTTGCTGCGCAAATAGTTGATGCATGCTGATGCAGCAAAAGAGTTGAAGTAATAAAATTCTGCATGCACATCGCATTTTGGGCAATATTATTTTATTGACGTGTTTTGATTGGCGAGTGGTAACCACAAGTTTTTTAAAAGCGGGCAAATTAGCCTGAATAATTAAAAGTGTTTGTTAAATGCTGTTACGATTGGATAAACTGTTCGGGGTGATGTGTGATCTGTTCATCCGTTTTTCCGAAGCGCCTCCGCCGGCGTTGAAAATCAAGTATGGCTTCGAACAGGTTTTCTTTTCTAAAGTCCGGCCAGCGTGTTGAGGTGAAGTATAATTCTGCATAAGCTAACTGGTATAACAGAAAGTTGCTGATACGGTATTCGCCACTGGTGCGTATTAATAGATCGGGATCTGGAAACTCACTGGTAGAAAGATACTTTTGAATTGTATCCTGGTCAATATGTTCAACATTTAATCTTTTTTCTTTAACATCTTTGGCAATATTTTTTACAGCTTGCAGCAACTCCCAACGACTGCTGTAACTAAGTGCAAGTATCAGATTAAATTTATTGTTATGACTTGTTTCCTGTAATGCTTCCTGCAATTCTTTTTTTGCAAATGGCGGCAATGTGTTCATGTCTCCGATTACATGAAGCTTAATATTGTTTTCATTTAATGTAACAACTTCTTTACGGATCGTATCAACCAATAATTCCATTAAACCATCCACTTCATCTTTTGGCCGGTCCCAGTTTTCTGTACTGAAAGCATACAAGGTGAGATAAGGAATATTTAATTCAGCACAACCTTCTAAAATATTCCGAACGCTTTCAACGCCATGATAGTGGCCATATAAACGATCATGACCTTTTTCTTTTGCCCAGCGGCCATTGCCATCCATTATTATGGCAATATGATTAGGCAATTTATTAAGGTCAATATTATTTTTAAGATCAGCCGCGTTCATAGTCGGACAAAATTAATAAATAACAACAACCGTGCGGCAAAGATTTAGAAAACTAAATCGCTGTTATAATTGAGAAGGGTTTACTGCTTTGGCAGTAGGGCATTTATAAGAACTTATATTGAAAGAAACTCCTAAATGAAATAAAACATAAGCATCTTTTTGCGAGCTGTTACCTCTTTGTCTTCCCTTAATACCAATTGGCGCGCCGGTTTCATAACTGCGATCCTGCAAATAATAAGCTGGATATTGTACTTCCTGTGTACCGTCAGCATGCGTTAAAACAAATGCATCGGGGCCGGCATAAGTTGTGCTTACGTCATCAATATAATCAGTAGTAGTAAAGCGGTAACCTACTTCTGCAAATACGTTCATATTTTGATTAATGCTGTACTTAAATCCAAATGTGAATGGAATACAGATGGCCATATCCCCATACTGTTTTTTTGAAGAATCAACATTTTGCCCTTCTGTTCCTAATGGTCTTAAATAATATTTTGTTCCCTGCAGGTATGCATAAGGGTCATATGAAAATACACCAACACCCAAAGAAAGATAGGGGGTGAATTTATATCCTGAAACACCCGGAATATACCTGAAGAAATTAAAATAGCCGCTTAAAGAAAGCTCCCAAATATTTGAATTGAAACTAAGATTGCGCCTTTTTTGCGTTTCATTTTTGCTGTACACATCACTGTAAGCTAAAAAAGCATAATCGCCTGAAACACGCACGCCTATGTAATTATTAAATTGCTTAATGAAATAAATACCACCGGAAAATTTTGGACGGTTTAGAGCAGCTCTTGTATTAAGATCTCCAAAATAATGAGCGCCACCTATAGCAATACCAAACTCGCCTTCATTTTTGTAACTGTCGTATAATGTTGTGTACTGCCCGTAAGTGAAGCCTGCACTTAATAAAAAAATAACCAGGAAAAGCTGTCTTAAGTTCATTTCTGCTCAAAGATTGTTTGTATAACGCAAAACATATTCTTTTCTTGTGTATAACAAGGATATTACAAAAGCTTAATTTCTTTTGTCGAGCCCCCATGTTAATTTGGTGTGCAATGTAGAAAGAAAATTATTCTCGTTTAACCGCACAAGGCTTATTGAAAAAGTCTCTTTTTTTACCGCCAGCTGCACATCTTTATGCACAATTTCTCTGCGGGCATCCATGGCACAAATATATTCATCACTCCGGCTTTCCACTTCAAAAGAAATTATATATGAATCCGGAATAACGATTGGCCGCACGTTTAAATTATGCGGGGCAACCGGGGTAATCACAAAACTGCCGGATTCAGGAAAAACGATTGGCCCATTACAACTCATATTATAACCTGTGGAGCCTGTTGGCGTAGCCACAATCAAACCGTCGCACCAATAGGTGTTAAGAAATTCTCCGTTCAAATAAGTATTGATCTTTATCATCGGTGATATATCGCGCTTATGAATTGAGAATTCATTTAAACCGAAAGGTGAATCGCCAAACAATTTTATGTTTGCATCTAAATGGATCAACACTCTTTTATCAACAACAAACCTCCTGTTTACCAGTGCATCTACAGCAAGGCTTAATTCATCTTTACCAATGCTTGCTAAAAAACCAAGCCGGCCATAATTTATCCCAAGTATCGGTATATTTTTATCGCGTACCAATGTTACAGTATCGAGAATAGTACCATCGCCGCCAAGACTGATTAAAAAATCAACAGAAGTATTTAGTTCCTTTTCATCCGAAAAAAACTTTATAAGCCTGTTTCCGTTTGAGGGAATAAATCTTGATAAAGAAAAATGTAATAATACTTCAATGTTATGACTGGTAAGTTTTGTTACCAGTTGTTCAAGTTCGCTTTTTAATTCATCATCATTTCCGCGGCTGTAGATAGCTACTTTCATAAAATATTATTCCTCTTTTACTGCAATTGCAGCACTGATTATTTAATAAAGATAATGCCTAAACTTTATCTTAGAAATCTGCTGCCACATGAATAAATAAACCGTTTCCGCCTAATTGGTTAAATGAATATTCGAATTTAAATATCAGGTCGTATGCAGTTATCATATCAATGCCCAGGCCCCAGCTATGCAAAAATTTATTATTTAGCAAGCTATTGTTAACAGGATTATTATCGTAAGCGTAACCGGCATCGGTATAGATCTTTCCAAAAAATCTAAACGGAATTTCCAGCTGGTTTTTATTACCTGTTGCCATCGGCATTTTAAAATCAAATAACTCATGCTGTAAAGCCATTCTTCCAATCACACCGGCATCTCCATCCACCACGTAATATTCATAACCATGCATAAACATGTATCCACTATATCCAAACAGCGCTTTATTATAAAATGGTTGTTTGAAAGGAACATTGATAATAGCACCTTCTTTAAACTGCAATTGCGTTTTTGGTAAAACAGGAAGTGTATAAGTACTGATAAACTGAAACTGCGTAAGATTCATATCAGAAGTAATGCCCCGATGCAAAACTGATGCTTCGCCTAAAAAACCTTTTGTTGGATAAAAATTATAATCTGCATTGGTGTACCGGAGTGTATAGCCAAAATATGGAAACGATTCTTTGGTTTTTTCGCCGGCAAAATAATTTTTATTGAGCAAAACAATAGTATCTGCGACATCTTCATACATATATCCAATCCGGAAAATATGCCTGAAATGCAAGCCCGGCCTGTAGATATAACTCGCTTCTGCTTTCACCGCTTTTCTAACATAAAACAAACTATCGGGCCTGAAGAATTGTTGCTTGTTTGAATCAGTTGCATAATTTAATTCGCGCTGGTTAAGAAATCCAACATAAAAGCTGTAACCGCTCTTTAATTGTTTATCAAAATAAGGCCGTTCATATTTTAAAGCAATTTGCTTTGAATAACCCGTAATAAACCATGCGGTAAGTTTATCATTTCTTCCGGAAATATTATTGTGCAAAAACTTTATACCGTAATTCGTTCTTTTTAAACTATGATCATGTGTTACCCACCATGTATTAAAATTAGGATCAACATACCTGAAATAAGGCAGCGGAAAAACATACCAGCGTTCTTTTACATATACTGTTATAAAAACAAATTCGCCATACCTGTTTTCAATATAAACAGATACATCTAAAAATAAACTTGTATTGATTAATTGTTGTTTTGCAACAGTAAGATCTTTTGCCAGTTGCTCAGGTGTAACATATTCGCCTTGTTTAAAAGGGATCTCTCGTTGTATGATATAGTCTTTTGTTTTTTTATTTCCATAAATAGATATACTGGCAACAAATAACCTGGAGGGGATTGTGTCTTTTATAGTAGTATCAGCAATTATTTTAAAACTGCCAGAATCGGGTTGTGCATTCACGACAGTGTTCATCACAAATAAAAAACACAATAATAAAAGCGAACGGAAAAATTTCATCTGCAAATAATCCTGGCTTGAAAAAGGGTAAAAGTAGGTTATGGCAACCAAGATGATTTTAAGATTAGAAAGTTTTAACAACGTATGTTTCTGAATAGATCATACGTTAAGATACGCCATAAGGTTTTCGAAGTTTTCCTTCAGGTCGTTTTCATACAACTCTTCGCCGAAATAATAACGCACTATGTAATCGTAACGTTGCAGCGTGGCAAGAATATCAGAAATTTCGGTTTTATTTATTTTCAAGGTTACGATCAGTAAACCGGAAAGATGCTCAGTATAAGTGTTGAATTGTGTTACAAATGCATCATTGGTTTCAACCAAACGGCAAAGTTCCCCAACTGAAAATTTTTCTTTTGGTATTTCCAAAACAAAAATTCCGCCCGGCGTTTCTACATTTAAATAAGTTCCCAGGCATTGAATTAATGGCTTTTCTGTTACGGCGCCAATGTATTCTTTATTATTTAAAACAGGCAATACACTTACGTTACATTCATTCATTAATTTCAACGCGCTAAAAAAATGCTGGTTGTATGCAATGTGTATATGAACCAGCTTATCCGAAAGCGTTTCTATTGTATCAGAATTATCGGCAGACAGCAATTCGTCTATGCTTAACAGGCCTTGGTAAATATCATTATTTATTACGGGCAAATGTTCAACATTATTTTCCTGCAACAATTCTATCGCTTCTTCAACAGTATCACTGTAACGCAAAACAGGAACGGATGATTGTATGATCTCTGATACTAACAAACTATATTATTACTTTTTAAGACAAAAAAATTTAAGCCAAAGTTGCAGCCTGTTTAATTTTTGCAAGAAAATCCTGCAATATGTGATTGAATTCCGCAGGTTGTTCCATCATTGGCGCGTGGCCGCATTTATCAATAAAATGCAGCTCGCTGTTAGGTATAAGTTTTTTAAACTCTTCTGCAACAAAAGGTGGTGTAACTGTATCCTGGCTGCCCCATACCAATAATGTGGGCTGCTTTATTTGTCCCAGTTCTTCACCAAGATTGTTGCGTATCGCACTTTTTGCAAGTGCCAGTATGCGCACTAATTGCAAACGGTTATTGCATATCTCATACACCTCGTCTATTAATTCAGGCGTAGCCGTTGCAGGATCGTAAAAAGTAACTTCTGTTTTTTTCCTGATATATTCATAATCGCCGCGACGCGGGTAAGAATCACCCATTCCGCTTTCATATAACCCCGAACTGCCGGTTAAAATAAGTGATCTCACTTTTTCAGGATGTTTTAAAATATGTACTAAGGCAATATGTCCGCCCAAAGAATTTCCGAGCAAATGATATTCTGCATATTCTTTCTTTTCAATAAACTTGTGAATGTATTTCGCAAAACCGCCAACAGAAGTATGCAGCAAATCAAGCTCAAACATCGGCAGCATCGGCACTACCACTTTATGTGTTTGCCTGAAGTGCTCAATAAGATGTTGAAAGTTGCTTAATGCGCCAAACAATCCATGCAATAAGATCAGCGCTTCGCCTTCGCCTTCTTCAATAAATCTGAACTTATCGAGTGTTTTTATTTCGTATTGCATCATTATCTATTGATACTGTAAAACTACGCACAGTAACTGCAATGCGCTAAAATAATATTTTTCAAACTATTACATGCAATAATAAGAAAGCATTAGGTTTTATTGGATGCAATTGTTCCAAAAAAGTCAGAAAGTTGCTGGAAAATATTTTTAAATATTGGAATGAGGTAACTGATCAGGTCAATAGCCGTTGGACCAAATGGTTCAATTAAACTATAAGAACGGGATGCCTTAATAGTTTCAGCTTTTATTATATGCATCTTGGTTAAATAAAAAAGAAAAATACTATATACAAATAAGTATAAGCATAAATACAGTATTACGCCGCCCAATTTATTTAACCAGCCTAACATTGTGATATTTAATGCGGCTTGAATAATATTTGCAATCCACCGCACTAAAAAAATAACACCAACCAATACAATTATAAAAGATAATATTGGCAGCCATTTGCCATTTATATTGAAGGAATTCTGCAGCCAGTTGGCAACGATAAAAGAAAGTTTCATTGCAGCTGCCACCCCAATTATAATTGCAAAAAAAGAAAATACAGCTACGACAAAACCACGGCTAATGCCTTTTATTACGGCAAGTGCAAGCAGTATTAAAAAGATGATGTCAACGATCATCGGGCAGTTTATTTCAAAACGAAATATAAACTGTTTTCTTGCATTATGTGTTTGCGAGTAATTCTTTTACTGCGGAAGAGATAGCTTTGCCGTCAGCTTTACCCGCCAGTTGTTTTGTTGCAATACCCATAACTTTTCCCATATCTGCGGCAGATGATGCACCAACGTGTTCAATGATCTTTTTTAATTCATCTTTTAGTTCAGCCGCGCTCATTTGCTTCGGCATAAACTTTTCAATCAACGCAATTTCTTCTTCTTCTTTTTTAGCAAGATCATCCCGATTTTGTGTACGGTAAATTTCAAGCGAATCTTTGCGTTGCTTCAACATTTTTTGCAGCATTTTATTTGCCGCTTCTTCAGAAATTTCGCCGTTAGCGCCCGGCTCTGTTTTGGCTTTTATAATTTCAGCTTTTATGGCACGCAAGCCACGTAAAGCAGCTTCATCTTTCGCTTTCATGGCGTCTTTCATTTCAGCCATTACCTGTTGTTCGAGGTTCATATATAAGTTTTTAATAGTCGGGAAGTCAGAAAGATAAAACAATTGAAATTCTTTTTTTGTCTTTCCCGCCTCTATTTACTTTCTTTCAGTTGTTTATCGCGAAATTTTTGATAAAATGTTTTTGCAAATTCTTTCATTTCATTTGTTAAATCTTCGTGGTGTGTTGCACGATTATAGGTATCAGCCATAGTAATTAAAGTTTGATAAAAGAAATCCGCCATTTCATCCACCATCATTTCTTTTGTCCACAGGTCAATGCGCATGGCTGTTTTTTCCATGCCATCCCAAAATGCAAGCATTAATCCTTTTGCCTGTTGTGTTTGTTCCGTTGTTGTGCCGGTGGCATTCCATTCAATTTGTTGCGGAATTTTATCTTTATCTAATTTAACCTTTATCGTTATTGTTGAATGTTCCATAATTCTTGTTTTGACTAATGAATGCAATTGCTAAGAATGTGCCGCATCCGTTAGCAAACTCCACAATTTTTTTTCACATTCTTCGCGGTTCAAAAATACTGATTGCTGCTGCGCTTTTTCTTTTAATTGTGCATGCAGGTTTTCATCTTTATACAATCGGATTATTGCATTGCCAATTGCTTCTGCATTTTTTTCTTCATACAATAAAACCACACCATTAGCATATTCATTCACATCTTCATGTTTAAAAGAAATAATGGGCAGCGAACATTGCATAGCAATTGATAAAACAAGTAAATGCGGTTTATTTGTTGCAACATGAATTAAAGCATAAGCCGATGCAAAGATTGCCGCTATCTTGCTTTCTTCAATGGCTTCAATCAACCGCACATCTTCGCGGTATTTATAGGTTTGATGTTTTTCTCTTATTGCCCCGCCCAGCGATTCATATTTCGGAAGCACCAGCAACTGCATGGTGCTTTGCTGCCATTTTTTAAATTTTGAGAATGCCTGCAGCAACAAAACGAAATCATCCACATTATCATCTTCAATCACAGCAATAAAAAATTCTTTATTGTCTGCATGATGAGATTTTACCATTAATTTTTCATGCCATTCATAGGTTTTAAAAACATGCGGCGCAGAAAATAAAATCGGCTGCACTTTATTTTCATTTGCATCAACATTCAACTTTTTATTTGTATAACTGAAAATATGCGTTGCAATTTTTGAAGAATTATTCAAATGTTTTGCAGCAAATTTTTCAACACTGTTTAATTGCTTTTTATCATCAGTAAAAAAATGTTCAGCGGCAATAATAGTTTGCGGAATTTTAATTTTAGATGAAGCAATGCCATTCAGATCAATTACCGATTGCGCTTTTGTTTTTTTAAGTATAGATGGAATTTTTACGTTGTACAGCCAGCTTAAAAGCACAGGCGAAGTGCTTTCAATATAAATATAAATGATGGCATCTGAGGCAACCTGTTGCTGAAATGCAGGCACAGAATTGCTCCATGATTTTAACTGGTAATTATTCTCAGTTGCTTTTTCATTTATAAGCGAAGAAATGTAATCTGCATAATCTCCGGCTTCAGCATGTTCAATTACAGCAATGCGCATAACGCCGCAAAAATAATTTTGATTGGGCTTTGAGTAAAATAAAAAAACGCTTCAGGTTTGACGTTTGAAATAAAAATTAGAATCGTCATTTCGACGGTAGGACGAATCTCTCGATTAATAACAATCTTAAATTCAAGAGATGTCTCTTTGCCTCGACATGACGACGCAAATAGCGTTTTATTCCTTTACAAACTGCTTTGTAACAACATCATCATTCATTTCAATTTTCAATAAATAATTTCCCTGTTTGAGTGCAGCAATGTTTAAGTTGTAAAAAGGAGAGCTGTTAGCCGTTAGCTGTTGGCTAATAGCTACATTGCCCGCAACATCAACAACAGTCAATTTTATTTTTTGGTTTGATGGCAAGCCTTGTATTTGTAAATTATTTGTTGCAGGATTGGGTGAAATAGAAAATATTGAATGCGTTGGTGTTTTTGGCAAATTGTCTATCGCAACATTACTAAACTGAGGCTTTCCAAAGATAGTGGAATCTACATTGGAAGCGTACCATATATCGCTGGAATCGGCTATCACAGCACCATTAATTGTAGAAGTAGTAACAGCATGTGCAAGGTTTAACAAGCCTGCATGATAGTTTGGTGTAATATATACATAAGATTCTAACCTGGTTTTTGTTTTTACCGAAGAAGTGTATACATGAACTTGTTTTATTTTTAAAACACTATCAATGGTAATATATGGCAATTTTAAAGTGCCATAACCGGTTACCACCAAAGTATCTTTAGCTGTGTATTGAATCCCACTCTGATCGGTAAATGAAGATGTACTGTAAAATCTATCGCCATACATAAAAGGATACTTGGGTGTTAATGCAGCGCCCTTTGAATAAATAGAATAATAAAAACCTAACACATAACCCCAATATTCATAATAGCTTTTACTAGAGTAATAATCGTAATGAAATTGGGGAACAATTGTGTGCGTTACCGCAATTGTAGCATTAGGGAAAGAACTGGCATAAGGAGTTTGCGATGGCAGTATACATTTTTGTGTATCAATAACTTTTTTATGAGTGGATGCGGTTACACTATCTTTAAGATGGGTGAAATTCCATACTTTTTTCTTGCCCGCAACGCCAGTATCATAGTTATTGGTTTTGCAATAATGAAACACAAACACATCACCTTTTTTAAGTGAGAAATTAGCCGCCGTTATTACAGGGCTTTTTTGTGCACTTGTTTGCTGAATAAAAGCAAACGCAAAACATAAAAACACAATGGTTTTTACAATAATTCTGAAAGAGAAGATGTCGTTCATTTAGGTTTATTTTGGAGTGATTAAATAGTGAGTGCTGCAAGGTGTAATAGTAAATAGTTTACATGGTTGCTTAGACTAAGTTAAGAGTTTTTATAATAATATGTGTAGAAGAAATTTGCCGGTGAAAAACACTGGCAAGGGAAGTTTTTTGTTTCGCAATAACTCCTTGCCGTGCCATGTGTGCACATTTCGGCTCTTATTTTTACACAAATTTCTTAGTAACAATATTCATTTGGTTGAGACAATAAATTTATAAAATAAAAAAAGCTGCTTCCAAAACTGGAAACAGCTTTAATAAATCAAATTAAACAAATCTATCTCGCTACAATAAACTGGTTGCGTGCAATAATCATATTGCCTTGTTCTGCAACAATCATATAAGTACCGGGCAACAAGCTTAAGTTGCTTAATGCATAATTATTCTTTCCTACAGTTATGTTGCTTATTGTTTCTGCTCTTAAAATCCTTCCTGTAAGATCTGTTATTTTAATATTTACAGGTGCTGCTTTTATTGTTTGCAACACAATATTTGCAACAGAAGCTTTTACAGGATTTGGTGATACTGCAATGCTGTTTGCACTGCTCTTGTTTGCTGATGCAATACCGGCAAATGTGCCGCCTGTAATGTTTACTGTATAATCTTCTGCTTCGCCATCAGTAAATGTGCCGCAAGGGTTTGTGCGTGCACTGGAATAATGCATCACCACCCGCATACGTGTTGCACCGCTCTTTGCAGTGGAAGGAACAGTGAATGATTTTGTAACAGAACCCGCTCCGCTGCCAACGGTTATCATTTCACCTGCATCATTCAATGTGCCGTTATGGTTGTAATCGATAAACACTCTCCAAACTTCGGTATAAGAAGAACCAGTAAAGCCAGGTGTTACCGTAATACTTGCTGAAGCTCCTGCAGCCAGGTTGGTACTTAATCCGGTATAATCTCCATAACCATTATTGTTTCCGCTTGTATTATTGATAGTGCCTAATACAACCTTATTAATATATTCATAAGTTGTATTGCCACTTGTTGTACAATAAGTAATGCTGCCACCTGTTGTTGCAAATGAAGATGCGGTGTAACTGCTTGTTCCTGCAGAGCAAACTGTTTGTACCTGGTAGTTATATGTAGTACCTGCAGTAAGGTTCGTGAGATTATATGATGTTGTGGTAAGGCCGCTAACGGTTGTCCATGTTTGTGAAGCTGAAGTTTTGTATTGCAGGTTATAACTTACTGCACCTGTAACTGCTCCCCAGTTAACAGTAGCAGTTGTATTTGTTATAGATGATGCAGATAAACCGGTTGGCGTGTTGCAACCGCCGCCACCGCCGCCTGCTGTGCCAATACCCACTGCATACCATGCATTTTCAACCTGAATTACTTCGTTTGATGATGCACCATATAGA
>JAFBAF010000287.1 GCA_019247895.1 Parafilimonas sp.
CCGCTGCCAACCGGAACAAAAAATTCATGAATACTCTTGTCGCCAGGTTTATATTGAATTTCACTATTATCGTTCGTGTATAAAAGAGGCTTGTAACCAGCGATTCCACCACCAACAGATACATAAGGGATAACTTTGGTTTTATCACTTAACCAGTTGATGTTGCCAAATGTTACAACACCACTAATGCTTCCGGACCAGTTAAGATTTGTTTTGAAAGATTTGTAAGGATTAGTTGTTGGTGAACCATCGCCTAAAGCATCACTATTATTTCCTTCAACATTTCCTCTTAAAAAATCTGCTTGTACTGCGAGGTAATGCGTAAACTGATTTTTTATGTAGGCGCCATAACCAATATCCCATTGCGGATGTGTAAAATTATTACTGCCACCAATAGGCACTGACGGAGTTAATCCGCCAACATTAACACCGATAGAAAAAGTACTAAAACTTTTTACGGGTTTCATTGTGGTTGTGTCTTGCGAAAATGCAGGTAATATAAAACCTGCAAGCAACAATGACAACAGACTCTGCTTCACTAATTTCTTTTGCATGTAATTTTTGTTTTGATAACTTATTTCTCATGCTGTTTGCAAAGCCGATGCCACGTTTACGAGGGTTTTATTGTTTACATGCGAAGTAGGGTCTGAATTAACAGAGAACAGAAGCAGAATTTAATTTTTGTTGAAAAGTCACAACAACTTCTACAATATGTTATTGTTTAATCTGATTGCTGGTTTTTCAACGTTGCATTTTTTCTTCCACATCACTAAAATTTATTGTGGGTTGCAGGTTTTGAAATTCTGGTTGTTGCAGCATTCGGGTTGTATCATTAAAACCCTTTTCAGCAGCTTTGATCAAATCATCTTTAGCAGCGCTTGCATTATTATTTCTTGCATCAAGTATTGCAGAAAAATACCACGCTTCGCTGTTGGTTGAGTCAGCCATTTTATACAATGTAACAAAATAGGCCGCTTCTTTGTTTTGGTTATTATTAATGAACTGGTTGCTGATTGAATAAAATGCCAGCGATAAATACGCAAGTAATCGTTGATACATCGAAGCTTCAGGTGTTAATGCTTTTGATTTTATTTTAAGATCGTTTATTGTTGCAGTCCAATATTTCATATCGCCTTGCTGAAACTGCGCATTGTATTCTTCTTTCTTATTTTGTTCGGTAAGAAATAATTGTTGTTGCTGCTGCAGTTGATTTTTATAAGCCGGTTCTTTTTTTATTTCATCATCTTTTTGTTTAAACCAACTTGCATCTGCGATCCCATTCAGCATATTAATAGATAAAATGCATTCGTTTGATGCTTGTATATAATCATTGCCTTTTATTGCTGCATCAATTCTTTTTTTACTGTTATTAATAAATGCATTTATCATCAAACCAGTCTTTTGAATGGCGTTGTTGCGCATAGCATCAAACTCTAAACCTGCAAATGCAATATCCATTATATTAATCGGCGACCATTCATGTTTACCATTAAAAAAGATTATGCGGTGTTTTGTTTGTGTATTATCAAGAGCATTGTTTATCGCAACAAGATCAGTCATATTCATATCGCCTTTGCCGGCAATTGCCGTAAAACTAAAACTAAAATTTCCCGGTTGTGTTTCATCAGGCAAACCGGCTCCTCCTGCAATAACCGCTTTAATATTGTTATCGTGTAACGCAATATAACTTGCCACTTTTGCGCCGCCAGAAAAACCGCATGTATAAATTTTATTTCTGTCAAATTGCAATCTTGATTGCGTATCATTGAATAAACTTTGCCAGATATGTTCAGTAGTTTGCCAGTCGTTGCCGTTTTTTGAATTATTGCTCCCAATCAAAATATAATTGTATTTATCCGCTAAAGTCTTGTATTTTTTTAAAGGCAGTGCACCATCAGCATGCGGATCAAAGAAATAAATAACTGCATTCGATTTATTATTTGAAGGAATATATAAAGCGTATGATTGTGTTGCGTCTGTTTTGCAAATTACATGTTCAATGATTTTTTGAATTGGAAACGAATCAGGAATGGACACTGCGGTTGCGATATTTGTTGTATCGGTTTGAATTAATATTTCTTCGCTTGATGTTTGTTTGCCTGCGCATGCAACAAAAGAAAAACATATCAGGTTCAACAAAACAATTTTTATTGGCTTCATCAAAAATGTTTAAAATAAATCATCAATTTATAAGCATTAAATAAAGGCTCTTGTTCCATAAGCATTATAAGCTTCGCGAAATTCCTTTGGCGTGCAACCTTTTTTCTTTCTGAAAATCCTGTTGAAGTTCGAGATATTATTAAAGCCGCACTTATAACCCACTTCAGTAATATTATGCGTTGTATCAATCAGCATGCGGCTTGCCTGGCCCAATCTTATTTCATTCACTGTATCAATAAAAGTTCTTCCCGTTCTTGATTTAAAAAACCTGCTGAAAGAAATATCTGTCATTGATGCAATTCGTGCAGCTTCAGAAAGACTTATATTTTTTGAAAAATTAAGGTTAATATATTCCATCACTTTTTCTACACGCCTGCTGCCGTAAGAATAAGTTTCAAAGTTGCTGAACGAACCATCAGATAAAATGCGCATGTTGCGTGAAGTTGAAAGATCGTGCAGCAAAGACATTAATTCCAATACTGAATCGAAGCCGTGTTTTTTTGTTAATGCAGTTAATCTCGGAACTATTGCCACAATAGTTCCCTTCGAAAACAAAACACCCCGCCGAGATTTTTCGAGCATGTTTTTAATAAAATGCATTTGATTGCGGCTCAAAAATTTTTCATCAAAAAGATCACGGTGAAATTGAATGGTAATTTCTTTTATTTCTTTGCTTTTACATTTATGGTTAAACCACCCATGTTGAAGATTTGGCCCAACCAAAACCAATTCAAGATCATCAATCGCTTCTATATGATCGCCAATTATACGCTGCGCATTCTTTGCATTCTGAATAAAATTCAATTCAAACTCTTCATGATAATGCAATGGAAAATCAAATCTTTCTTTCGTGCGCGAAAAAATGGTAAAACAATCATTTTTTGTAAGTGGAATTATTTCTCTCAGCAGTTCAGCAGGCATCAAGCTATCGATTTTAAAATTTTGAAGTTATTTAATTTCAAAAAAGAGATAAAAAAGTATCAGTATAATCTCTCAAAAAAATTGTCTTACCTATTTAGCCAATATTATTTTTTATCGTGTACCTAAATATAAAAATATAAAAAACAGATAAAAAAGTATTGTTGCAGGATATAATTTTATAAATATTTTTGTCAAAACAACTTGTTGTATGATCAAACTACTGAGGCCAGGACTTACCTGCGTGTTTTTATTGCTATTGTTTCAAATTTCTTTTGCGCAAACCAGAACTGTTACAGGTGTTGTAAGTGATGACAAAGGAAACATGTTGCAAGGCGCAACTGTTACAGTAAAAAATTCTAAAACTGCAACTGTAACAGATGCCGGTGGAAAGTTTACTTTATCTGTTCCTGGTAATACACAAACTGTTGTTGTAAGTTATGTTGGCATGACTTCACAAGAAGTTTCCATTGAAGGTCAATCAACAATTGTGGTAACGTTACAATCAACCGGCTCACAATTGAACGACGTGGTTGTAATTGGTTATGGAACTGTTCGTCGTGCCAATGTTACTTCAGCCATTTCATCCGTTAGCGAAAAGGATATAAAAAATCTTCCCCAGGCTGGCCTTGATCAGATGTTGCAAGGCAAAGTTCCCGGTGTAACTGTTACAACAAACAGCGGACAACCCGGCGGCGGCGTTTCAGTATTGATAAGAGGTATTACCACTGTAAATGGCAACGAGCCTTTATATGTTATTGATGGTATCCCCATGCGTACAAACACAACTGGTGGTGGCAGCGATTATCTCGGCGGTGTAAACGGTCAAACACAACAAAGCCTTTTAGCTACTTTAAACCCTAATGATATTCTTTCAGTAGATATTTTAAAAGATGCATCTGCCCAGGCTATTTATGGTGCTGATGGTGGTAATGGGGTAATTCTCATTACTACAAAACATGGTTCTGCAGGTGGCAAGTTGGAATATGATGTTTATTACGGACAACAAAAAATTCAAAACAAGTTGCCTGTAATGAATCTTCAGCAATATGCCCAATATTTCAATTCTGTTTTAAATGATCCTGAATCGGGTGTACAGGATACTATCGGTGAGTTTAAAAAGCCTGAATTATTAGGCCCGGGAACTGATTGGCAGGATGCTGTTTTTCAAACAGGAAATGTTCAGAATCACCAGTTATCTTTTTCAGGCGGCCAGGGAAAAAGTACTTATTATTTTTCCGGGAACTATTTTGATCAAACAGGTATTCTTATTAACACCGGCTTTAAAAGATATGCTTTGCGCATGAGTGTTGATCAGCAAATTAAAAGCTGGTTAAAAGCAGGAGTAAGTGCAAATCTCTCTTCAACAGATCAATCTCTTGCTGTTACTGATGGCCAACAATCTGTGATAAGTCTTGTATTATATAATAGTCCTGCAACCCCGGTAAAAAATTTAAATGGTGATTATCTTAATACTATTCCTGTACAAAATGTTGCTTTTGGAAATTCAACAAATCCGGTAGCGTTGGCTGAATTGCGTGATATACATGTTAAGCAATCAAAAGCTTTTGGATATGTTTATGCTGAAGCGCAGATAACAAAGGATCTGAATTTTAGAAGCCAGTTCAACTACGATTTCCAGTTCAATAATAATACAGCTTTTCAACCTTATGTCGTCAATCCTGATGGTACAATAATTTTATCTCCCAGTAAATACCGGGTTGATAAAGCCAATAGTTTATACTACGATATTCAAAACTATCTAACGTATAACCGTTCATTTAATAAGCATGCCTTAAATGTAGTGGCAGGACAAGAAGCATGGTTAAGTCATTATGAAAATTCCCAGGTTTCTGTAACAGGGCTTACACAAAACATTGAATCGCTTAATGCCGGCACACCAGATCCTGCATCACCTACAAATGGTGGTAAATATGAAACTGCCGAAGAAAGCTATTTTGCGAGAATTAATTATACTTACGATAATAAGTATTCCATCAGCTTATCAGGGAGAGCAGATGGCTCTTCGAGTTTTGGACCGAACAAACGTTGGGGATATTTTCCGGGCGCTTCTGCAGGATGGACAATATCCAATGAAAGTTTTGCGAAAGACAATGCCATCTTTACATATCTTAAATTAAGATTAGGCATAGGAAGTGTAGGTGTTTCGAATTTGCAAGGTGGTAATGCTTACGTTACTAATATACGCCTTGCCTCAAATGCTGCGGGCTTATTTGGTTCTTCTGATATACCTGGTGTTATCGCCAATGTAGGCAACCCGGATCTGCATTGGGAATCTGTGGTTACTTATAACGGCGGTTTAGATGCTACAATCGCTAAAAGAGTAGATGTTACAATAGATATTTATAAGAAGATTACAAAGGGCATGATACTTTCAACAACGTTGCCAAGTTTTGCAGGATTAGATCCTAATCCACCAAACCTTGCTTACCAGGAAATTGAACCACCGGTAACAAATGCAGGTGAAATGACTAATACCGGCGTTGATCTTAGTGTCACCAGTCGTAACATTCAAAGCAAAAATTTTACATGGAATACAACATTAATATTTAGTCATTATAAAAACATATTGAATAAACTATATGCGCCGGGAATTATTTTATTTGGCAAGAGCCAGGCTTTTGCGCCGGTAACACTAACTGAAAGCCTTGCAGGCGAGCCGGTAGGAAGTTTTTATGGTTATGTAACGGATGGATTATACCGCAGCCAGGATGAATTAGCAAAAGGGCCGGATCAAGGTCTTGCTGTGGGTGTTCAGGGTTTGTGGTTGGGTGATATTCGTTATAAAGATTTAGATGGTGATGGCAAGATCACACCGGCCGATCAAACTTTTATCGGCAATCCAAATCCAAAATTCACTTACGGATTTACGAACAATTTTACATATAAAGAATTTGATCTTTCTATTTTTTTACAAGGTGTTTCAGGCAATGACATTTTTAATTATTCACGTACAGAAACTGAGTCGTTATTTAATGTTTATTCCAACCAGCTTACAACTGTAATGAATAGGTTCACTTCTACAAACACTAATGCAACTTTGCCAAGATACAATCAGTATAGTCAGAATAATTTAAAGATATCAGATCGTTTTATTGAAAGCGGTTCTTATTTAAGGATACAAACTGTGTCGCTCGGTTATAATCTTCCTTTGCATTGGATAAACAAAGCAAAAATGTCTTCATGCAGAATATATGTATCTGGTCAGAACTTATATACGTTTACAAAGTATAGCGGTTTTGATCCGGAGTTAGGGGCGTTTAACAGCAATGTTCTTACTCAAAATATTGACTATGGACATTATCCAAATCCACGTTCAGTAACTGTTGGCGCTAACATCGTATTCTAAAACTTAATTAAACCGAAATGAAAAATAAACTAATATATGTTTTAAGTGCAGTTATATTAATTGCAACATCTTGTTCAAAAAGTTTTTTAGATCGTCCTTCGCTCAACGGGCCTACGCTTGATAATTATTACACTAACCAGCAGCAGGTGGAAGGAGCAACGGCGCTTTTATACAACCAGGTTTGGTACAACTGGCTCGATAAAGCATTTCATTGTATTGGAGAAGTGTATGGCGGTAACATGATAACTTCAGCAGGTGATCCAAACTATGGAAATAACACCTATGTGTATTTTACTGTTCAGGGCACTGATGGACAGGATTTAAATGCCTGGCAGGCCTTTTATAAAGTTGCCGGTAATGCAACCGTTTTAATGAACACGTTTCAGCAAATAAGAAATAACCAAAATGCTTCCTTTATCGATCCTGGAATTGCAGAGGCACAATTTATAAGAGGCGTTGCATATTTCTATATTGCCCGTACTTATGGCGACGCCCCAATAGTAACTGATCCTGTTGCTTTGGCTGGTTCAGGTAATTTAAATGTTCCAAGATATTTTCAAAAAGATGTATTACGGTTTGCTTTAAATGATTTGGTGGCAGCAGAAGCAGGCTTGCCTGAAGATCCTTATCAAAAGGGAAGAGTAACCAAATATTCAGCAGCAGGCATGGCTGCAAAAATTTATTTATATATGGGCAATTATGATAGTGCTGCCATTAAAGCAAATGAAGTTATACAATCCGGAAAGTATAGTTTATATCCTGACTATAAAGCAATGTTCACTACTGCAAAAGCGAACAACAATAGTGAATCTTTATTTGCCCTGCAATGGATTGCAGGCGGCTATTCTTATGCAAATGATATACAGGCTTATGCAGGACCTGCATCTTTATTGAAACCAGATTTTAATACCGGTTACTCTTCCGTTATTCCGTCGCTTGATCTTTTAAATGCGTACGATCCCGGCGATAAAAGAAAAGAGTGGTCTGTTATGCAACAGGGATATACCAATCCAAGCTGGAAGAATGTAAATTTCCCTAACGGCTTTACTTACGATACTTCGGTTGGCGGCGTTGCAGACGATGCCACACATATAACAACAGGAACCAGGTCAAATTCATTAAAATATATAAATGGGCCTGCCGACAATGGTGGCGACCCAACAAGTGCATTTGGTGATGCATTAAATGTTTACATTTTACGGTATGCCGATGTTTTACTTATTTATGCAGAAGGTATTTTGGGAACTAATGCATCTACTTCAGACGCAGGCGCCTTAAATGCATTTAATCTTGTACACACACGTGCAGGTTTGCCACCTGTCTCAAGTATCACAAAAGATATGATCATGCATGAACGAAGAGTGGAATTTGCCTTTGAAGGTGATTACTGGTATGATGTGCAGCGGCAGGGATTTGAAAAAGCCCAACAGATCATTAATTCACAGGAAAGAGGTACACTTAATGGCGATGGAACAATTAATCATGTTCATGCAACATTTACAAGTGAATCGCAGTTATACTTGCCAATACCTTCTGATGAAGTAGTTGCAGATCCTGAACTGGCAAAACCTGCTGTGCCTTATTATTAATAAAAAGATTGTTTAAACCATACAATATTCAATATGAAATTTAAAACGTTGATGCTGGCCTTACTAACAAGTGTGATTGCATTAACCTCTTGCAAAAAAAATGTAGATGTTAATCCTAACGTAGATGCAATTGATCCAGGCAGCGGAGCAGGTAATGCTTTAATAACAGTAACCGGAAGCGGCTTGCGCAACATTCAATCTGCTGTGTTGGATTTAGGAAATGTACCTATTGCTTTAAACCAAAATTTCAATACAGATAACGCCATTCTTTTTCGTGTACCTGTCGATGCGAATGTAGGTCCGCAACATATTGTTTTTACAACTGCAGGCGGCTACCAGTTTAGCACAGCTTTTACTGTTTTAGCTGTTCCTTCAATCACTTCCGCAATTCCTTTGGAATGGCAGGCTGGAAGCAAGATCACATTAATTGGTAATTATCTCGAATCTGCTTATCATGTAGCAATAGTGGGAACTACTGATACAGCAACAATCATTTCTGCAAGTGCAAAGCAATTGGTGTTGCAAATGCCTGCATCAACTGTAAACTCCGCAAAACTGGTAGTATATAACAATGCCGGATCAACTACTACCGATATTGTTTTTGTAAACATGGATAATCAGTTAAAGCTTTTTACGGAAGATTTTGGACCCGGGATGCAAAACTGGAGCTGGTGTACGGCATCCAATTCTACAGATTTTGCTGTTTCTGGTAATGTGTCTTTAAAAGCAAGTTATTCTGCAGGTGCATGGCAAGGTTTGAGTTTTCATTACGATGATCCGATTGTAGCGAGTGATTATTCATACTTAGCTTTTTGGATTAAAGGCGGAGCGAACGATGAAACAGTTGATGTGGTTGCAGATGCAGTTATCAGCGGTTCACCCAAGCTAACAAAAGTTGCAGTACCTGCAGGTGTTTGGACGTATTTTAAAATACCTGTAGTTGGCACTTTTGATGGATCCAGTTTTCAACGATTAAACTTTCAAATGGAAGGCCCATCCGGTGCTGATGAAAGCATTTACTTTGATGACGTGATTTTTGTAAAACCATAATGCCTCAATCATTCAACACAAACAATATGTACAAAAATTTAAAATACTTATTTCTTACGTGTCTGCCACTTGCATTTATGGCTTTACAAATAAGTTGTAAAAAGCAAGATAAATATCCGGGGCAAACACTTCCAAATATTATTACTGTAAACCCAACAAGCGCTATTCCTGGTTCACCTGTTGATATAAAAGGTCAAAACCTAAAATCAGTAACAGCCGTGAGATTCGGAACAGTCGAAGCTATTTTTGATACGCCTTCGGATACATCAATTACTGCTATTGTTCCCGATAGTTTACCGGCAGGTGATTTATATGTGCAGGTATATGTTGGCGATGGTGTTGCATATGCTGCTCAAAAGTTTACCATTATCGCAGCGCCTAAAATTCCAACTATATCATCTGTGTCGCCGGAAACTGCTTATCCCGGTGATGTGATAACCATTAAAGGAATAAATTTTACTGCAGTAAGTTCAGTTACGTTTGGTTCAACACCTGCCGTATATACTATTACTGATTCAACAAAACTAAATATTACTGTTCCTGATGTATCGAGTGCTAACCAATTAATAACAGTATCTGCACCTACTGGTTCAGATACTGTTTCTTTCAATGTTAATCTTGCGCCTGTTATTGCTTCAATCGATCCATCATCTGCGCATGAAGGTGATCTGATAACAGTAAATGGCGTACGATTTACAGATGCATCATCAGTACAATTAGGTTCAACAGATGTAACGTTTACATTGCTTAGTGATACGCAATTAACTTTCACTGTTCCGGTTGGTGCTTCATCAGGGGCTATTAGTATTACAACACCAAATGGTACAGGAACAAGCAGTACATCTTTATCAATATTGCAATCTGGCCTTGCTCTTCCAATTTATGATGATGCAATTACAACAAACTGGAATGGCTGGGTTGGTGATGGCTGGGGCGGAACGAAGAACTATACTAATACTTCACCTGTTGAATCAGGTTCACATTCTGTTGAAATCGATTATGTAGGCGGCTATGGCTCGCCCATGCAACTTGGAGGCGCAAGTGTTGCGGTGGGCTCTTATACTTCATTTAAAATTTCTATTTATGGTGCACCTGGTTCGGGTGGTAAACAAATTAATCTTGGCATAAACCAACAAGATAAATACACAATTACTGTAGTTGAAGGGCAATGGACAGATTACCAGATTTCGTTGAGTGATCTTGGTCTTTCATCTTCAACTCCGTTAACCGATATCTGGTTAAAAGAATATAGTGGTGTCGGAGGCTTTTCAGTGTATGTTGACAACATGGGTTTGAACTAATCATTATAAATAGTATTCATGCGCAAAGCAGTTTTATTTTTTGTATTGATTATTTCAATTGAAAGAAATGCACTTGCACAAACTGCTTTGCCTTGCGATAAACATGCAACGCAGGAAACTATCAATCTATATAATAATTTAAAAAGAAGTTTAGATAGAGGTGTGATGCTCGGCCACCAGGATGATTTGGCTTATGGTGTTGGATGGAAATATGAAGATGGCAGAAGTGATATAAAAGATATTGTTGGGGATTATCCTGCAGTAATGGGTTTTGAATTAGGAAGAATTGAATTAGATCATCCGGTTAATTTAGATAGTGTGCCTTTTGATAAGATGCGTGGCTTTATAAAAACTGCTTATGCGCATGGAAGTGTGATAACGATTAGCTGGCATTTGAATAATCCGTTAACGGGTAAAACAGCGTGGGATCTATCACCAAAACAAACCATTGCATCTATATTACCCGGTGGTGAAAAAAATGCTTTATATAATTCATGGTTGGATAAAGTGGCTGCATTTTTTTTAAGTTTAAAAGACGCTAAAGGCGAATACATTCCAATCATCTTTCGCCCTTTTCATGAATTAAATGGAAGCTGGTTTTGGTGGGGCGGAAAAAATTGTACACCGGATGAGATCAAACATTTGTATCAATACACAGAAAGCTATTTACGCGATACAACAGCTGTTCATAATTTATTGTATGCTTTCAATACCGATAAATTTTATTCTGCTGATGAATATTTAGAAAGATTTCCCGGCGATGATTATACAGATGTTTTAGGTTTTGATATTTATCAGCGAAACAGCAACGACGAATTTATGAAAGATGCAAACAACATGCTTTCAATGTTGGATAGCATTTCATTTGCACATAACAAAATTCCTGCGCTTACAGAATTCGGTTATGCAAATTTACCTGACAGCATGTGGTGGACGAATGTTTTGTTGCCGGTTTTAAAATCACATAAAGTGGCTTATGCCTTGGCATGGCGCAATGCCGGCGTTAAAAAAATTGACGATACGGAATTTTATATGCCGTATAAAGGACAAGCGTCTGCAAATAATTTTATTCTTTTTTGTAATGATGAGAAAATATTGTTGCAACAAGATGCGGCAAAAGAAAAGTTATATCAAACGCATTAATAGGTTTTTATTTTGACTTAAAAACAAGCAGAAGGCCTGTAGTTTATACTGCAGGCTTTTTAAAATTTGTTTGAATGTTGAGTATGAACCTGTCGCTGCCATAAAAATATGCGGATGAAGTGTTGCGACGCAAGGGAAGATGCCATCTGCTCATTGGCTCGTAACATAAAATTCAAATAACTTTTAAAAAAAGCTTTACTGTATTTAAGAAGTAAACGCTAAATAAAATTCAAATTATTATGAAACTAAAAACACCCCTTCAGGGGATGGGGGTATGAAACTACAATTTATAGATATTGCTATCATCGTTTTATATTTAATAACGATGCTTTTCATTGGCTGGTTTCTGCGCAAAAAAGCAAGAGCCAGCAAAGAAAGCTATCTGTTAGGCGGCAAGCGTTTGCCGTGGTATTTACTTGGTTTAAGCGATGCATCTGATATGTTTGATATAAGCGGAACAATGTGGATGGTTTCATTGTGTTTTGTATATGGAATGAAGAGCATTTGGATTCCGTGGCTGTGGCCTGTTTTCAACCAGGTTTTTAATATGATGTTTTTAGCAAAATGGTTGCGTCGTTCAAATGCAAACACCGGCGCAGAATGGCTGGGAACACGTTTTGGGTTGAAAGGAAAAGGTGTTAAAGGTTCACACACGGTGATTGTTGCATTCGCGTTAATTGGTTGCCTTGGTTTTATGGCTTATGGTTTTATCGGCCTTGGAAAATTCATTGAAATTTTTGTGCCCTGGAATGTTGTTCAGCCTTATGTTCCTTTTCATATTGCGCCGGAATATGTCGCACATTTTTATGGAATAATATTTACGCTTTTTGCCGTTTTTTATTCTGTGCTTGGCGGCATGCATAGTATTGTGTTGGGCGATTTGATAAAGTATATAATCATGACTGTTGGTTGTATTGCGGTTGCTGTAATTGCAATAAAACATTTGCATGGCGACGCATCAAAATTGAATGTGCCTAAAGGTTGGGGTAATCCATTTTTTGGCTGGCATTTAAATTTAGACTGGACGAATTATGTTGCTGCAGCCAATAAAAAAATTGCTGATGATGGTTTTGATCTCTTTGGTTTCTTTTTTATGATGATGTTGTTTAAAGGTGTGTTTGCTGCGCTTGCTGGTCCTGCACCAAACTACGACATGCAAAAAATTCTTTCATCACGCTCACCAAAAGAAGCGTCTAAAATGACGGGTTTTGTTTCCATCATTTTATTACCGATTCGTTATTCAATGGTGATTGGTTTAACTGTGTTGGGATTATTATATTTCAATCAACTTAACTTAAGTAATGATAGTGGCGGTATTGATTTTGAAAGAGTATTGCCTGCAACTATCAATGAATTTTTGCCTGTTGGGATTCTAGGTATTGTGCTAACAGGTTTGCTCGGCGCATTTATGGGAACGTTTTCTGGCACTTTAAACGCTGCGCAAGCATACATCGTTAATGATATTTATTTAAAGTACATCAACCCAAATGCATCAAACAAAAAAACAATTACTGTAAGTTATTTGTCGGGAATTGTTGTTGTTGCAATAGGTGTTACACTTGGATTTTATACAAAAGATGTTAATAGCATTTTGCAATGGATCGTTTCTGGTTTGTATGGCGGTTATATTGCTGCTAACATGCTGAAATGGTATTGGTGGCGCTTTAATGCAAACGGATTTTTTTGGGGGATGTTTGCAGGTACAGCAGGCGCATTAATATTCTCACACTTTTTTTCAGGTGTAGAATTTTTATATTATTTCCCATTGCTTTTCCTGATCTCAATCGCAGGTTGTTTGATTGGAACATATACTGCACCGCCAACAGAAACATCGACACTTAAAAAATTTTATAGAACAGTACGGCCATGGGGTTTTTGGAAACCTGTACATATTTTGGTAAGTGCAGAAGAGCCTTCATTCATACCTAACAGAAGGCTTAAGCTTGATATGTTCAATGTGGTAATCGGCATCATTGCGCAATGTTGTTTGACGATACTGCCAATGTATGTTGTGTTGTGGATGAAGCTTCCTTTATTGATAACTATCTTAATCCTGATTATAATAATCTTCATTTTAAAGCGCACTTGGTGGAATAAATTGGAAGATTAAAAGCAAGCAACTATGAGTAAAAAATTTTATGAGCGTTTGAAGAAACTTGAAAAAGATCATGCGGAACTGATTGCTTTTAAAAATGAAAAGCTTGAATGGGAAAGTAATGGCGTATTCCATCGATATAGATTTCCGGTGCTCACTGCAGAACATACGCCTTTGTTTTGGCGATATGATTTTAATGCCGAATCAAATCCATTTCTAATGGAGCGTTTTGGAATAAATTCAGTGTTAAATGCAGGGGCAATAAAATGGAATAATAAATATTTGTTGATGCCGCGTGTTGAAGGCGTTGACCGCAAATCTTTTTTTGCGATTGCTGAAAGTGATAATGGTATTGATCATTTTAAATTCTGGGATTATCCTGCTGTTATTCCTGAAACAAATGAACCTGATACAAACATTTATGATATGCGATTAGTGCAACATGAAGATGGCTGGATATATGGTTTGTTTTGCACAGAGAGAAGAGACCCATCTGCACCTGAAGGTGATCAGAGCGCAGCCATTGCACAATGCGGCATTGCCCGTACGAAAGATTTAATTGCATGGGATCGTTTGCCTGATCTGAAAACAAAATCTCCGCAACAAAGAAATGTTGTTTTGCATCCTGAATTTGTAAACGGTAAATATGCCTTTTATACAAGGCCGCAGGATAGTTTCATTGAAGCAGGAAAAGGTGGTGGTATAGCTTTCGGTTGCAGCGATAAAATTGATGGCGCTGAAATAAACAATGAAGTTATAATCGATCCAAAAGTTTATCATACAGTCAATGAATCAAAAAATGGGCAAGGACCTGCACCGATAAAAACACAATACGGTTGGTTGCATTTAGCGCATGGTGTGCGCAACACCGCGGCAGGCCTCCGTTACACGTTGTATATGTTTATGACGGATTTGAATGATCTCACAAAAATTGTTTACAAACCTGCAGGTTATTTTTTAGCGCCGGAAGGAGCGGAGCGCATTGGTGATGTTTCAAATGTTGTGTTTTGCAACGGATGGATTGCTGATGACGATGGAAAAGTTTTTATCTATTATGCTTCTTCGGATACACGAATGCACGTGGCAGTTTCTTCAATTGAGCGTTTACTCGATTATGTTATGAATACTCCATGTGATGGCTTGCGTTCTGCAGCATCCATTGGGAGATTAATAGAATTAATTGATAAGAACAAAGAATACATGCAGCGACATAAATTGCCGGTTAAAAATATTAACCAGGTTTAAAAAATTTCAAAATGCTCTCTTAGAATAAATAATTATTTCTACAGTTGGGCATCACTCTCCATTTATGGAGAGGGAACGAGGGTGAGTACATGAATCTACAACAATACAAACAGGAAGTAACAAACGAATTATTTTCGATATTGAGTTATTGGATGAACAATACGATCGATAATTTGAACGGCGGTTTTGTTGGAAAAATTGATAACTCAAATAAAATTGATACAACTTCACCTAAAGGCTCGGTTTTAAATGGAAGAATATTGTGGACTTTTTCCGCAGCATACACTCAATTTCAAAAAGAAGAATATTTAACTGTTGCGGCAAGAGCTTTCAATTATATCAAAGTTCATTTTATCGATAAACAATTTGGCGGCGTTTATTGGACGGTTGATGCAAAGGGAAATATGCTTGATAGCAAAAAACAAATTTATGCGCTTGCATTTTGCGTGTATGGTTTGAGTGAATATTATGCCGCTTCAAAAAAGAATGAAGCGTTGCAACTTGCTTTATCATTATATAATGCGATTGAACAACTCAGTTATGATGAAGAAAACAAAGGCTATTTTGAAGCGTTCAAAAGAGATTGGAATAATGCCGATGATCTTCGTTTAAGTGCAAAGGATGCGAATGAAAAGAAAACAATGAATACGCATTTGCATATTATTGAAGCGTATGCAAACTTGTATAAAGTTGATCCATCAGTATTATTGAAAAATAAAATAGTTCAACTACTTGAATTGTTTGATAAGCATTTCATTGATAAAAATACATTTCATCTTAAATTATTTTTTGATGAAGCATGGAATGAGAAACCTGGTTTAATTTCTTACGGTCATGATGTTGAAGCAGCATGGTTATTGCAGCAATGTGCTGAGATCACCCAGCATGAAAATTGGACAAAAGTTTATAAAGATCACGCAATAAAAATTGCGAATGCTGCATCGGAAGGCTTAGATACAGATGGCGGGCTTTGGTATGAATACGAACCTTCGCATCAAACGCTGATAAAAGAGAAACATTGGTGGCCACAGGCAGAGGCAATGATTGGTTTTTTTAACGCATATCAAATTACAAACGATGAAAGCTATTTGCAGCAATCAATCAATAGCTGGCAATTCATAAAACACTATATTAAAGATGAGAAAAATGGTGAATGGTTTTGGGGCGTGAGAGATGATTATTCAATAATGCCAAGTGAAGATAAAGTTGGTTTATGGAAATGCCCGTATCATAGCTCAAGAGCTTGTTTGGAAATAATTAATCGAATTTAAAAGTAAAAATTCAAATATGAAAAAGCTTACTCTTTCAATTTTACTAATTGTAGGCATTAAAACTTTCGCGCAGAAATTTGAAAATCTTGCACCAACGCCGCCAATGGGTTGGAATAGCTGGAACACTTTTCAAACAAATATTTCAGAAGACTTAGTAAAAGGCGTTGCAGATAATATGGTTTCATCCGGAATGAAAGATGCGGGTTATACATACATAGTTTTGGATGATGGATGGATGACAATGCAGCGCGATGAAAAAACCGGTGATCTTGTTCCGGATCCAAAAAAATTTCCACATGGCATGAAAGCGTTGGTTGATTATGTGCATTCAAAAGGTTTGAAGTTTGGTTTATACAATTGCGCCGGAACAAAAACATGCGCAGGTTATCCAGGCACACGTGGTTATGAATACCAGGATGCACGTTTTTACGCGTCACTTAATATTGATTATTTAAAATTTGACTGGTGTTATTCAGACAGTTTAAATGCACAAGAGGCTTATGGCACAATGAGCAAAGCATTGTATACAGCAAAGAAACCAATAGTATTTAGTTTGTGTGAATGGGGAAGTCATCAGCCATGGTTATGGGCTGCAAAAGATGGTGAATTGTGGCGTACTACGGGTGATATTTCCAGTTGCTATGAAGGTCAAAAAGATATGGGTGGGTGGAAAGCAAACTGCTTTATGTACATCGTTGACTTGAATGAACCTTTACGCAAATATGCGGGGCCAAATTGTTGGAACGATCCTGATATGTTGGAAGTTGGAAACGGAATGAGTGAAGCTGAAGATCGCACACATTTTTCTTTGTGGTGTATGATGGCATCACCATTAATTGCTGGTAATGATATTCGTAAAATGAGTGCAGCCACCAAAGCAACTTTAACTAATAAAGATGTAATTGCTGTTGACCAGGATGCGCTTGGTGTGCAAGGCTGGCGTTATGCAACAAAAGATAGTTTGGAAACATGGTTTAAGCCTTTAAGCAATGGTGATTGGGCTGTGTGTTTCGTAAACCGCTCCGCTCAATCACAAAAAATAAATTTTGACTGGAAGAATGAGAATGTGAATGATGATCTTTCATCAAAGCAATTAAATGGTGCAACTACAACTTATAAAATAAAGGATGTATGGACGAAGAAAGATGCATCAACAACAGCAAAAGCTTTTAGTGCAACTGTTGCGCCGCATGATGTTATTATGCTGCGATTGATAAAGCAATAATTATGTTATCATCAGTTGTATTTCATGGCAGCTTCGTTGTGTCACTCCCTTGTAGTAAATATTTTCATGGCAACAGCCGCTTCTAAAAATCAAATAGTTTTAAATCTTTGAAAATATCGTTATGAGAAAATTTCAACTTTTTCTTTACTGCGTTATACTGGCAACAATAAATGCGGTTGCGCAAGCTCCGGTTATTAATTCTGTTACTGCAAACGCAACATCTATCCCGAAATATGGCAAGTTTGAATTAACGATCGATCTCACATCAGCATATTCCAATCCATATAATTATGATGAGATTTCCACGCAATGCATTTTTATTGCGCCAACAGGAAGAAAAGATACTGTTGACGGTTTTTACATGGAGAATTATACGCTTAATACAACAACAGGTGCACTTACAGATTTGGGTACGCATAATTTTAAAGTGCGTTATTCGCCAAACCTTACAGGCAAATGGAGCTATATTTTATCGGCTACAAACAGCGCCGGCACAACAACACAGCAATCTGCAAGTTTTAAATGCAGTGCGGCAACATCACATGGTTTCATTAAAAAAAATAATACTAACTATTTAAATTTTGATGATGGCACGCAATACATTCCTGTTGGAGAAGATATGGGTTGGCAGGATAATAATGTTGTTACAGATTATACAAACTGGCTCGGGAAATTATCATCCAACGGCGGCAATTTTATTCGTGTGTGGATGAGCGATTGGGCTTTTGCGCTTGAATGGAAAAATGGTTATAACGGTTATTCAGGCCTGGAAAAATATAAACAAACCAGCGCTTATTATTTGGATTGGTTGCTTGATAAATGCAGCGAATTAAACGTGTACATGATGCTTTGTTTAAATCATCACGGCCAGGTTTCTACAACTGTAAATCCTGAATGGAATAATAATCCGTATAACGCTTCTAACGGAGGTCCTTGTGCAAACACATGGGATTTTTTTACCAACACAACTGCAAAAAATTATTATAAGAACAGGCAGCGATACATCATTGCACGCTATGGTTATTCAAAAAATATTCAGAGCTGGGAATTGTTTAATGAAGTTGACTGGACAGATGATTTTGCGAATAAACAATCAGGCATTACAAGCTGGCATAACGAAATGGCCAATTATATAAAGTCGAAAGATGTGTACAAGCATTTGATAACAACAAGCTACGCTTATGATACAAATGATCCTGATACATGGCAATTACCAAACATTGATTTTACGCAAACACATTATTATGTAAGTGCGCCAAATCTCGAAACAATTCTTGTAAACGGTGTACAGAATTATTTATCATCTTATCATAAGCCAACATTGAACGGCGAATTTGGTTTAAGCGGTAATGGCGCTAATCTTGCCACACTTGATCCAAATGGTGTTTACGTCCATAACTCAATTTGGGGAAGTGCTTTGGGCGGAGCAATGGGCAGCGCAATGACGTGGTGGTGGGATAATTATATCGATCCACAAAACTTATATTACCACTATAAACCTTTATCATCATTTCTTGCAGGCATTCCATTAAAAACTAAAAACTATAAAAAAGTTTCTTCAACAACTAGTGGAGGTGGAAAATCAGACTTAATTATTTCTCCCGGTGAAAGTTTTGTAAAAGCAACTGCTAACGATTTTACGATTGATGCAAATGGAAATATGACGCCCGATGCAAATAATTTGAGTCAATATTTATTTGGTAATACATGGAACACACAGTATCGAAATCCTCCAACATTTCATGTTAATTATACTGTTACAGGAAAGTTTGAAGTAACCACAGGCAGCAGCACAGGTGCATCTCCAACTATTGTAATTTATGTTGATGGTGTGCAAAAATTAAACGGCAATGCATCTGTTAATACAACTTATTCAGTTAATATTTCCGCAGGCGCACATACCATTAAGGTAGATAATCTTGGTACTGATTGGATATTGATTTCAAATTATACGTTTACAAATATTGCGCCGCCGCTTGAAAATTTTGTATTGCGCTCTGCAAATAAAAACTCTGTATCAGGCTGGCTGCTCAACAAAAAATATAACTGGCAATTTCTGCATGACAGCGGTCATACACCGGCGCCTGTTATTGGTGCTTCAGTTAAGATCAGCAACATGAACAATGGTAATTATGCCGTAAACTTTTTCAGTTGTTTAACCGGAAATATCATTAGTTATATTAATGTAAATGTAACTAATAATAACCTTGTTATCACTTTACCTTCTATTGCGTGGGACATGGCATTTTCGGCATCAAATCAATCGGTATTGGCAGTAAACAATATACAATTTTATGGCGCGCAACAAAACAATCAAAACAATTTGAATATTCAAATTGCGGAAACAGCAAATGTGAAATCGGTGTTGCTTGAACGAAGCAGCGATGGAGCCCACTTTTCAGTCTTAAATAATTTAAGTGCAAGGTGGAGTGCGATAAACGGGGATCATGTTTATACAGATATGCAGCCGTTCAAGGGTAATAATTATTACCAGTTAAATATTATTGATAATGATGGTAAAAGATCACGCTCAAATGTCGTTTTACTAAAAAATGGAGACGGCGATGGCATTAATTTTTATCCCAATCCGTGTAAAGATTATGTAATGATGAAAGCAAGCAGAGGTTCATATTCAGTTACAATTTCAGATAGTAAGGGTTATAAGGTTTTGAACAGTATGTTGAACTCCGATGGCAGTGATACAAAAATTGCTCTCAAAAATATTGCGTCTGGCATTTATTATATCGCTATAAATGATATAAACGGCAATAAGATTAAAAGCCAGCAAATTGTAAAACAATAAGTAAAAGTCCCTGAACAAAAGCGGCGTTATCGCAAATGATAGCGCCGTTTGTATTTAAAATGTTTAGGTAATTGCAACGCTTCTGCATAAATATTTGTCACCATATTATCCGGATGGATTATAAACAACTTGTAAGGAACTGTTTGAAAGGAAACGCTGGGGCGCAAAAAGAACTATATGATCATTTTGCGTCATCAATGTTTGGTATTTGCTACAGGTACACAAAATCTGTTGCCGATGCAGAAGACGTGCTGCAAGAAGGGTTTATAAAGATATTCAGCAACCTGAATCGTTACAGGCAGGAAGGCGAATTGGGTGCCTGGATGCGCCGCATCATGGTAAATACCGCACTTACTTATTTAAAGCAAAACAAAAATTACAACAGCGAGCTTTCTTATGATGATATTTCACTTCATCCCGTGTCTTCGGAAAACCCGGTTATTACCTTACAGGCAAAAGAATTGGCAGACATAATTCGTCAATTGCCTACCGGTTGCCAAACTATTTTCAACCTGCATGCAATAGAAGGTTATACGCATGTAGAAATTGGTGAAATGCTTGGCATTCATGAAGGCACTTCAAGATCGCAATATGCAAGAGCAAGATCAATTATGGTAACATGGATTGAAAAAAGAGGCCAAAACATAAAACAAAAGCGGTATGCAGGAAAATGAATTTGAAAAACAACTCAAAAAGATGATGGATGGATTTTATGTCTCTCCTTCAAGTTCTGTTTGGGAAAAAGTAAGCCGCAGGCTGAACGAAAAACGCCGCAGGAAAACACCTTTGTTTTTTTTATTAGCTGCAGGTTTAATTGTTACAGGCGCGATTACTTATTTTATTTACCAGCAAAATTATCAAAATAAAAATGCGTCGCTTGCAAATAAAAATATAAGCTCAACAAATAACAACAAGTTTAAAGACTCAGGAAATTCTTTAAAACAAAATAGTTCTTTACAAAATAATATTACCCCGTCAGCAGGTAATAGTTCGGTACAATTACAATATGATAAAACTCTATACAGCAAAGAAAGTGTATCTGGAAATAAAAAAAGTGACCTGGTTGTAAGAGAAAAAATAAGTAGAGGTCTAAACATCATTATTCATCCGCAAACAAACAATAAAGCAGTTATCCAAGAAAATGATAAACAAATTGCGGTAAAAAATAATTATAATTCAAATTCAAACAATCTGCAAGCAATAAATTCGAATGAAACATCGTTGCCAACTACTTCCGCCAACAATGAAAATGATCCGATAAAGGCGCAATCAAATCATCTGACTGAGTTTATCAAGTCTTCTCAAAACAATTCGCAAACTACGTCTCAAAATGATTTACATAGCTCAGTTTTAAAATCTCAACAAACTTCAAAAAATAAAAATTATATAATACCAAAATGGCAAATTGGCTTTACTGCATTTTATGGAAAAAGTAACTTGAACGGAAAGCTTGCTGAAGCAGATAATATTACCGCATCTTATTTAAATTTTAACCCAGGAATGATGCGGCCCAGTGATACGATTCCAGTTAACCAACATCCATTTTCCGGATCCAAGGCTTATGCATTTGGAATTACTGTTCAAAAAAGAATTTTTAAAAATTCATTCATTTCATCGGGTTTAAATTTTACGCATCTTGCTGTAAAAGCAAGCATTGATAAAAGAATAAATTCAGCGTATGTAGTACAGCCTTCAAATACAATCAGTAATTTTTATGCTGTAAATAATTATTACCAGGCTGGCCAGTCCGCAACATTTACAAGTAAGTATAATTTTATAGAACTGCCTGTAAATTTTCAGCAATATTTTTTTCATTCAAAGCAAACTTCACTTTCTTATAATATTGGATTTTCTGTACGACGGTTGATCTCTTCAGATGAACTTATTTATAATTCAGCCGGCAATATTTATTTTTCTAAAAATGATTTATTAAGCAAAACCCAGTTCCAGGTAAATGGAGGTTTTAATTTTGCAATTAAAACAAGTAAAAGCAGCTCGTTTTTTATTGGCCCGCAAATCAGTTACTCCTTGTGTAATTATTTAAAAAATGCTGACAATGGAAATTTTCATTTCGTAAATTATGGGGTACAAGCTGGTTTTCTTTTGCATAAAAAATAATTCTCAGGCATTAACTTTAATACAACTTCAAACCAAATTCTGCAAAGTATTTTTGCACTATGCATTATGTGTCTGCTGAAGGAATTACAAAAAGTTTTCGAGCCGATCCTTTGTTTGCAAATATTTCATTTCATATATCTGAAGGTGATAAAATTGCATTGATTGCACGCAACGGTTTTGGAAAAAGCACCTTACTAAAAATTCTTGCTGCTAAAGAAACAGTTGATGAAGGAACGGTGTGGATTAATAAAGATGTTACAGTTGCCTTGTTTGAACAGGATCCCAAATTTGAAGAAGACAAAACAGTGCTTGAAAATATTTTTCATTACAATCATCCCATTATTAATGCAATTAAAGATTATGAAAAGGCCGTTGAATTGAATGATGAAAAAGCGTTATCATCAGCATTAATAAAAATGGATGAATTAAATGCGTGGGAATTTGAAAGCAGCGTGAAGCAAATTTTCGGCAAACTGAATATTCATCATCTTCAATCGATCATAAAAGAATTAAGCGGCGGACAAAGAAAGCGTATTGCATTAGCTCAAACGCTTATCGATATTGGGTTTGAGCATAAACACACTTTGTTAATAATGGATGAACCAACCAATCATCTCGATATTGGAATGGTTGAATGGCTGGAACATTATTTAAGTCAGCAGCATGTAACATTGTTGCTTGTTACACATGATAGGTATTTTCTGGATAATGTTTGTAATGAAATTTGGGAGATTGATAATGCAAAGCTTTATACTTATAAAGGCGATTATGAAAATTATTTAGAAAAAAAAGCTGCCCGTATTGAAAACGAGCAAGCCAATATTGATAAAGCGAGAAATTTATACCGAAGAGAATTAGAATGGATACGCAAGCAACCAAAAGCACGTACAACAAAATCAAAAAGCCGTATTGATGCTTTTGCTGAAACAGAACAAAGAGCAAAACAAAAAATTGTTGATGAGCAACTGCAGCTTCAAATAAAAATGAGCAGGCTTGGAGGCAAAATTGCCGAGATGAAAAAAATATATAAAGCTTATGGCGATACTGTAATATTGAAAGGATTTGATTACGTTTTTAATAAAGGCGAACGCATAGGAATTATCGGTAAAAATGGCGTTGGTAAATCAACATTTATAAATATTCTCCAAGGGTTGGAAAAGCCAGACAGTGGTAAGATAAATATTGGCGATACGGTTATCTTCGGAAATTTTTCTCAACAGGGTTTGGTATTTAGAGAAGACATGCGTGTAATTGAATATGTAAGAACTTTTGCTGAAAGCTTTCCCCTGGCAAAAGGCGGAAGTTTAAGCGCAGCGCAGTTCTTAGAATTGTTTTTATTCTCACAGGAAAAACAATACACGTATTTATCATCATTAAGTGGTG
>JAFBAF010000351.1 GCA_019247895.1 Parafilimonas sp.
ATATATGGGTTAGTAAGTAACTGGGAAAATAAATTTCCCACCACAATATTAGATATACTTTTTTCTTGTGCAAAAAAATTTTCAAACAATTTTATTCACAATTTTTTTATTGATGTGAATTGCCTTAAGTAAAAAACAAAAATCAAATTTCAAAATCAAATTTCAATTCATAAAAACAACTTATAAATATGTACATGCAGCATCGCATGTGCAACAACTTTTAACTTTGATGCTTCAAATATTAAAGCACAGAATGCTCGTTATACTTTTATTGTTTCAATAAAAAAACATGAAGCGCATAACGTGCAAAAAATAAAAAACATTCACATGAAGTTTCCTCAACCAGTTTCGATAAAATGGATTTCAGAATTAATAAACGCTGAAACTATTGGTAATACTGCATCACAGGCTTTTGGTATAAATGAAATACATAAAGTGGAAGAAGGTGATCTGTGTTTTGTTGATCATCCAAAATATTATGATACATGTTTGCACAGTGCAGCAACGCATATCATCATCAACACCAAAAATGTAACTATACCACAAGGAAAAAATTTATTGGTTGTTGACGAACCGTTTGAAGCATATCTGAAAATTGTAAATCACTTCAGGCCTTTTCATGCAACAAAAAAATTGCAAAATGAAAATGCAATCATTGGTGAAGGCACTGTTATCATGCCAAACGTTTTTATCGGAACTGATGTTAAGATCGGTAACGATTGCATTATTCATCCAAATGTTTGTTTGATGGATTATACTGAAATTGGAAACAATGTCATCATTCAATCAGGAACAGTTATAGGAAGTGATGCATTTTATTACAACACAAAAAAGAATCGCGAAGTATGGTATAAAAAAATGCAGAGTTGCGGTAATGTGATCATTGAAGACAATGTGGAGATCGGCGCTAACTGCACAATTGACCGAGGTGTTACAGCATCAACAAGAATTGGTAAAGGAACGAAGATGGATAACCTTGTGCACATCGGTCATGATACGAATGTGGGCAAAAATTGCTTGTTTGCAGGGCAGGTTGGTATTGCAGGTGCTTGCATTATTGAAGATGGCGTAACGCTTTGGGGGCAAGTTGGCGTAAGCAAAACTTTAACCATAGGTGAAAATGCAGTGATATATGCACAAAGCGGAGTGCCTGCTTCACTTGAAGGAAATAAAATTTACTTTGGTTCTCCTGCCATCAATGCGCGTGAAAAACAGAAAGAACTTGTATGGATAAAACGCATTCCGGAAATGTGGGAGAAATTAAAACAGCTTAGCGACAAAAAATAATTGAACAGTTGCTATGAAAAACCGAAGCAAAGGGAGTGACACAACGAAGCCGAATAGAATTGTTATAACTGATTACAAAAAATCAATTCAGATTATTTAGTGTTAGCAATTCTTTGCATATTCTTTCAACTGAATTTCTTAAAGGCGTGTATTTAAAAGAAGGAAGTGCGCTTAATAATTTACTATTGTCAAAATACACTTTAGCCAAAGCAGTGCGTGCAGTTTCCTTTGTAATGAATGGTGCTTTATTTGTAACAAAACTTTTTATCGCTTCTAATCTCCAAATCATCGCTGCCATGAAAGAGGTAACTTTTTTTTGCGGAGCTTGTTTGCTAAATGAACCTGCGATCATGTCAAACAAATCTTTGTAAGAAATATTTTCAGCATTTATAATAAATCGCTCTGCAGAAATATCACTGTTCATTAATTCAATCATAGCTTTTGCTACATCATCAGCATCAACAAAACCTGTAACACCATTTGTGTAATATGGAAACTCCTTATACACTGTTTTAAAAATTTCCGATGAACCTTTATTCCAATCACTTGCCCCGATAATAATAGTTGGATTTACAATAACCGCATTTAATCCTTCGGCAATGCCACGCCACACTTCCAGTTCAGCAAGGTATTTGCTTTCTCCATAAGCACTGTTGCTGGTTTCTTCACTCCATTGCATTGTTTCATTCACTGTTGTATTTTCTCTTATTCTTCCCAGTGCTGAAACAGAACTTACATGCAACAATTTTTTTACACCTGTATTTAAACTTGCATTTACAATGTTTGCAGTGCCTTCGATATTTGTTTTAAAAAGCTCTTTTTTATTTTTTGGATTAAATGAAACTTTTGCTGCGCAATGGTATACTTCATCAACGTCATTTAAAATTTCTTCTAATAAAATCGTATCGAAAACATCACCTTTTATCCATTCAATAGTATTATTTGAAAATGGGATTTCGCTTCTGTATAAAGCTTTGATTTTTTTACGCTGATTAAGGAGTTGTTTAATTAAATGTGATCCGAGTAAACCTGTTGCGCCGGTTACAAAAATTTTTTTATCAGTTGAGTAATTTGTTAGGTTTTGTGTCATGCGGTTTTATAAACTCCGTTTATGAGTTGAAGTCAATATTCATAAAAACCTTTTCCTGTTTTTTTGCCAAGTTCGTTTGCCGCTACTTTGTTTTTTTGTATGGTTGATGGTTTTAATCGTTCCGGTTTTCCTAAAGCTTCCCATACAATATTGCTAACAGAATAATTTACATCCATACCAATTAAATCCATCAATTTAAAGGGTCCCATTTTAAAACCTGTTGCTTCCATCACTTTATCAATTGCTTCAACACTTGCAGCTTCTTCTTCCAACAATTGCATTGCTTCCAAATAATAATGACGCGCAACACGATTTACAATAAATCCCGGCGCATCATTGCAAACAACAGGTGTTTTGCCAAGTTGTTTTGAAAGCTGTACCAACGTTTCAATAACATCTTCACCTGTTCCTGCAGCACGTATTATTTCAACCAACTTCATTATTTGTGCAGGATTAAAAAAATGCATGCCTGCAAATCTTGATGCATAATTTTTATTTACACTTAGTTCGGAAACTGAAATCGAAGAAGTGTTTGTTGCGAAAATTGTTGTGCTGTCATTAATCAAACAAAGTTCATCAAACAACTGCTGCTTAATTTTTTTGTTTTCGACAACAGCTTCAATTATGATATCTGCGCAGCAATTTTTTATTTCAGAAGTGAAAACAATTCGTTGTTTAATCTCTTCTTGTTGCGATGCTGTTATTTTTTCCCTGCCAACCAGTTTTTTCAAATCGCTTTCTATTGCTGATTGGCTTTTAAAAAGCATTTCACTGTTTACATCGAATTGAATGACATTAAAACCGCTTTGCGCGGCAATCTGTGCAATGCCGCTTCCCATTGTTCCTGCGCCACAAACACAAATTTTTTTAATTGGTTCCAAAGAAAAATTTTTGCAAACATAAGATTAAAGTAGTGCCAATTTTATGCATAAATATTACCTAAGAAATATTGTAGCTTTACAACATGCAGCAATTAGATTTATTTAATATTGAATCGGGCAATAAAGTGGCAGTAATTCGTGCCAAACAAAAAGCCGTATCTGAAAATAAAAACGAAGAAGTTATTGCTACTAAATTACAACCCGGTACGAATAAAGAAACAACAATTGATGAAGCACTTGTACAAAAGCATCAGCCGCAATTAATAAAACCTCTTTCAAAAAAAGCAGAACAGCCATCAAAGCGCGGAAGAAAATCTTTAAAAGAAAATAATCTTGATGTTGCATTGCTTGATATTCCTGAAGATGAACTCCTTTTTCAAAAACAATATTATTCTATACGTGAAGTAGCAGAGTGGTTTAATATGAAACCATCTCTGTTGAGATTTTGGGAAAACGAATTTGATATTTTAAAGCCAAGAAAAAACAAAAAAGGCGACAGGTTATTTCGCCCCGAAGATGTAAAAAACCTGCGTATTATTTACTATTTGTTGCGTCAGCAAAAATATTCTGTTGAAGGCGCCAAACAGTTTTTAAAAGATAATCAAAAAAAAGCAGAAATGCATGTTCAATTAGCAGAAACCTTAACAAAATTCCGATCCTTTCTTTTGGAATTGAAAGCTAATTTAGGTGCATGAATGAGTTCTATTATTAGAACAGCTTCATGCGACAATAAAAAACAGAATATTTATACATGAAAAAAATTGTTTGGGCTGCAATCATTTTTAATGCATTTATTTCCTGCAAAACACAAAATATTGCCAGTAAAACATCGCCGCCATTTCATGCTTACCAAATAAGTTATGACGATAAGCACAGGAAAGTTTTGCGCGGCCTGATTACACGTGCAGATATTGAAGCCGATACTTCGTTCAGCTGGTTCAAAAAAAATTATAACCTTGGCAAGCCTGATGCAAGTGCCGTTGCAGCGTTTAAACAACATGCAGGTAATTTTCATGTGCTGATTTTTTGCGGAACATGGTGCCCGGATACACAAAACTTGCTGCCGCAATTTTATCGTTTAACAGATGCTGCGCATTATGCAGACAGCAGCATTACATTAATTGGTGTTGATCATGCAAAAACGACTTTAAACAATTTACATTCTACATTCCATTTAATTGATGTTCCTACGTTCATAATATTAAAAGATGGGAAAGAGGTTGGACGTGTTGTTGAATACGGAGAAAGCGGGGATGCAATGCACGAACTTGGCCAGATTGCAGCCGGATTATAATAAAGACGTATTAATCGCCGGCAAACAAATCATATTTAGTTTTTGGCCTGCGATCATCAAGCCATTTAAAATTGCGCAACCGCATTGTTGAAGTATCTATTTGCCGCATTGGATAAGACGTTCCAACAAGATTGCTCCTGAATACAACCCGCTCTGCCTGGCGGTTGGCAAAATACATGTCAATCACATCTGCAGTTGCCTGGTTTACTCCAACAAATCTGCTGCTGTCATCCTGTGCATAGTATATACTTTCCGCATTACCTTTTGCACGCACTGAATCAATATCACCATTTACAAAATATCCGTTAATCGTTCTGCCTTTCACCTGGTTATAATAATCGGGCCCGACTTTTTGTACGCTTATCGCATTTTCAAATGCATACATGCGTTTGGGTTTTCTATTTAATGTAAAAAGATAAATTGTATCGCCGCTTATCTGGCTTTCCTGGCTCCATACAACAGGATCTTTAAACAAACGAAACGCAGAATCTTCTGAAGAATAAAACAAACTATCACCAACAGCCTGCAGCGAATCGGAAAATATTTTTACGTGGTAATATGCTTCAACAAAACGATCTTTAGCGCTGTCTTGTTTTGCTTTTGCAGAATCGCCAATAACAATCGAATCTTTTGCAGGTAATGAATCAAGTATTGCGGGAACAACTCTGTATTTGCGCAAATTGGAAAGCCTTGCGGAAAAAAAAGTATCAGCAGCAATAAAAACTGAATCATTGTTTTGCTTTATCACCATCACGGGTTTTTGTGTTGCCAAAAATGATGATTGATTGCCGTTGCTTTTAAGATTGTTGGAGAAAATAGTTACGCCCTGTGCGGTATCTTTATATATAACATTACCGTTTGCCTCACTTTCTTTAGTTGAATCATTTGATGCAACCTGGTCCGCATCAAGAATGGTTGTGCTGTCTTCTATGTGCGGACGTTTACCAAAATAGGCTTTCTTATTAGCCAGATCGTAATAACCATCGCTTGTAAAAATCTTTCTTTTATCCCTACTTACAATTTTAGTTGGTACAACAAACGTTGCAACATTGGTGTAAGTGTTGAACAATAATGTATCAGTTGTTACTGTATAATCAGGATTAACAAGCACAACGTTTTTCTTGAAATAAACGTCTTTTGTTTCGCCGTAGTAGTAACCTTCGGTGCTTGTAAGCACAGTTTTATCACTAACCACTTTTCCTGTTTTTGTATAGATGCCGATGTGTGTATTCAGATCATAATCAAGATCGGGTGTTGTAAGCGTGCCTTTACCGTCGGTTAGTTTCACATTACCTTTCAGGTATGCTTTTTTATCGTTGCCGGTATAACGCAGATAGTCAGAATAAGTGTTCACACTATCGTTATCATTTATGTGAACATGGCCGAAAGCTTCGAGAAAATTTTTCGTTTTATTCAGTACAACGCTGTCGCCATAAAATAAGGTAGTTTCCTGCTTTATTACAACTTTACCGGCAGCTGATTGAAACTCCGCAGAATCTATTTTTTGATAATTCAATCGCTCTGCATTAAGAATTATTATTTTCTTTTTTGATGAAGTATCAACTGGTTGCTGGGCATAAACCAATGCAGAAAAACAAAATGAGATCGCGGTAAAAAAACAAACTATCGCTTTATACTTCATCATGGTTTATGCGTGCTATCAACTGGAAGCGGCTCTGTTAAATAATCTCCTTTGTCTTTTTTACCAAACACAGAAATATTTACATAGCGCTTTGGATGAACGCGAAGATCATCAATCAAAACATTAAGGCTACGGGTTATGTTGTTAAGATTATTATATAATGATTTATCATTTATTAAAGCGCCAAGCGACCCATCGGCTGAGTTAATTTTATTAATAATGTTTGATAAAGAATCGGCGCTTTGCTTAAAACCATTTATCAATCCGTCGATATCTGCCTGCGATAAATGCCGTGTTGTCGTTTCAAGATAAGCAAGTGTGCTGTCTATTTTATCATTGTTTTTTGCAAGATTATTTGTGAAAGCATTTACATGCGCCAAAGATTGCGCCAACGCACCGGTTTGCACATTGAGTAACTTTTCTAAAGAAAGAGTTGAACGTGTTATGCTTGATGTAGCAAAATTTAGATTAGAAATCACACTGCGGAAATTTCCTTTTGTATTTGTATCGAGTAAACTATTGAAATTTCGCATTAGCGAATCGAGCGTAAGCAAGGTTGCTGTAAGCTGATCTGACAGCGGGCCGAGTTTATTTGAAATTGCTGCCAGCGGGCCGCCATTTTCTATGCTGCGTAAAGTATCGCCCGATTTAAGAAAGCTTGTACTGGAGCCAAGTTGTATATCCATTACCGGCGCACCAAGCGGGTTAGTTTCAATAATTGCTGATGAGTTTGCAGGTATTTGATAATCGCCGGATAGTTTTATTTCAACAACCAGATCACGCAATGATGGATCTGAAGTGGTGCTGTACACAGTTCCTATTTGAAAACCATTTGCGAAAACGGCATTTGACGCTGAAAGTTTTTTGAGATCAGAAAATTTTGCGTATAAAAAAAATCCTGTTTTTAAAACACTTTTACCCTTTAGAAAATTAAACCCGAGTATAAGAAAAACAACGGCAACCACCGTAAGTGCACCGATCTTGGTTTCATTAGAAATTTTCATCTGATAATTTTAGCTGCATGCTTTTACTTGCAACAGGTTTTAAAATAATGACACAACCGTGCCAAAGCATTTGCTATACAAAACTAAATGATAATGATTATTGCGGCAAACGAAAACAACAGCTTATTGCGAATCGGGTGAAACGGTTTGAAAACTATTTGTTTCAAGTGCATTTTTATAGTGCTGCACTGCATTGGTAATGGCGTTACATATTTGCTGCTGGCCATCAACGCTGTTTATATAATCTTCATCGTCAGGGTTTGAGATAAAACCGGTTTCAACCAGGATACTTGGCATTGCAGTAGCTTGCAAAACCCAAATACCAACACCTCTTTGTTTTGCTTCGCGGCTGGTGCGGCCAATTTTGATGAATTCATTTTCTACGTCGAGTGCAAGGTTGGCGCTGCGTTGAAAATATTGTTGCGTTTTAAGCGAATAATACATTTTTGTTTCAGGTGCACCGGGATCAAAATCGCCGATCTGTTTTGCCAGGTTGCTGTCCATGTATAAAGATTCATTCTCCTGCATCGCTACTTCTTTGTTATCATTTCTGTCTGCCGCCCATATGTAAGTTTCTGTTCCGCTCGCAGGGTTTGGTGTTGACCAGTAACGATAAGTTGGAACTTGTTTTGTGTGCTTCTTTTTCTTTTTGCCTTTACCCGTATAATAAGTTTGTGTTTTATATCCAGTTTGCTCACTGTGTTTTATGGCAGGTGCAGAATTGCAGTGTATACAAAGAAATAAATCGCCATGTGCATCGTTTGCTTTTTGTGCTTTTACACGCGGGTTATCAAAAACATCGGTTGTACGTGTCATCACGATCTTTACATCAGGAAAAGCCTGTTGTAATGTTGCCTGTAGCTTTAAGGCAATAGCAAGCGTAACATTTTTTTCGTATGAATAAGACCCCTTTGCTCCAAAATCCTGGCCACCGTGCCCGGCATCAATTACAATTGTACGCAATGTATTTTGTTTGGCAGCTGTAATAATTGCAGGTGCTGTACGAAAAGATGTAAAACACAGTACTATTAAAAATAAATAAAATGAAGCTGCAATTTTTTTATGCATGATTAAGTTCGTTAAAAAGGTTTCTTTACAAATCTTTTATGTTATTAAACTATATTTTTGTTCTGCTGGTATGTATAACCGTTATAAAGTGTACGCAAATATAAAAGTCACAGGAATTTTTTTTGGCGTATTGTTCTTTATAACGCTTCCTTTACTTGCTAACAATAAGTGCAAAACTAAATTTCAAAAATCATTAACAACTGGTACAGATAACATTCCTCAAAAACAAATTGATTCCATTCCTTTAAAAAATATTATTGCCGATTCGTTAAAACATGCCGATTCCTTTCCAAACCAATCCGATACTTTATATGATACTTCCGCGAAAATAATTAAAGTTGATACCACGCTCTTTTCAAAGGATTCTCTTGACGCACCTATAAGTTATACGGCAGATGATAGTGGCGTGCTTATCATTCCTACCAAACAATTCATTTTATATGGTAAAGCTAACACTACTTACCAGGATATGAAACTTGATGCAAATACGATCAAGTACGATCAAATGACAAATATGGTTACGGCTTATGGCGGAACCGATACATCTAAAGGCGTTTTGAATTTGCCAACCTTCACGCAAGGCGATCAAAATTCTACAATGGACACCATCTATTATAATCTCAAGTCGCGAAAAGGCATCACTAAAAACACTTATTCTAAGGAAGGTGAACTTTTTGTAAATGCGCAACTTGTAAAAAAAGTAGATAAAGATGTTGAGTTTGCTTATCGTGGAAGATTTACAACATGTAATCTGGATACGCCCCATTTTGATATCCGCGCAAAAAAATTAAAGATCATTAATAATAAGATCGCCGTTTCCGGGCCTGCTTATCCTGAATTTGAAGGTGTGCCGATTCCTGTTGCTATTCCGTTTGGCATTTACCCGCTTAACCGCGGAAGGCATTCAGGTTTGTTACCGCCTCGCTTTACTTCCAATGATGTATTTGGCTTGGGTTTGGAAGGTTTAGGATTTTATAAAGTGATTAATGATAATTGGGATACAAAGCTTGAATCTGACCTTTATTCTTATGGTGGCTGGCGGGCGAATGTAACAACCAATTATTACAAAAGGTATAAATACCGCGGATCATTTATACTAAGTACCCAACATACAAAACAACTTAATACAGATATTTATTCGCTGTCAAAGGAAGAGTTTACTGTAAGCAATACTTATTTTATAACATGGTCTCATTCTTCAGATTCCAAGGCAAGGCCAGGCACAAGTTTTAGCGCAAATGTACACGCCGGAAGTACGCAATACAATGCAAATGTGCCAAACAACGCTTTTCTTAATTACAATAATAGTTTGGCTTCATCCATTACTTATAATAAACTATGGGGTGATGGGAAATACAACATGAATGTTTCTTTGAATGAAAACCAAAACAGCGTTACCAGGTTAATTAATATGAACCTGCCAACAATCGCCTTTTCTACAACAACTGTGTACCCATTTCAGAAAAAGGAGCAGGTTGGCGAACCGAAATGGTATCAAAAATTTGGGATAGGCTATACAGGCAACTTACTTAACCAGATTGCTTTTTATGATTCAGCTTTTAACTTTAAAAAATTATTAGACACCACGCAGTGGGGGGTTGACCATCGCATACCTATAACACTGTCTTTACCGCCTGTTGGGCCATTAATATTTGCACCATCTATTAACTACGAAGAAAAATGGTTTGCGCAAAAATTCATATACACATGGGATGATAAAACAAACAAAGTTGACACTACAATTAATAAAGGTTTTTATACCGCACGGCAGGCAAGCTTTGGATTAAGCATGAATACAAGAATTTTTGGAACATATAATTTCAAACATTCAAATGGTGTACAAGCAATACGGCATGAAATAGATCCTTTTATAGGATTGAACTATCAGCCAAACCTTGTTAGCCATCTTTACCAAAATGTACAGGTTGACACATTTGGAAATATACGTCGCGTATCTCAGCAGGGCAGTGTTGTAGGCGGTTTTAGTGAAGGCCGTTTTGGAGGTTTGAACTTCGGCATCAATAATTTGCTTGAAATGAAAGTGAAGAATCATAAAGATTCAACCGGAACTGACAGCGTGAAAAAAGTGAGGTTAATAGATAACCTAAGCATCAGCAGCGGTATTAATTTAATTCCCGACAGTTCAAACAGGGAAACTCCAATAAGCCCGATAAGCATTCGCGCAGGCAGCAGTTTATTCAATAAAATAAACATTACTGCAGGTGCAATTATCAATCCATACAGGCAAGACTCAACGGGGCATAGTCATTTATTATGGAAGCAAGGCAAAGTGGGTGATTTTTCATCGGGTAACCTTTCCATATCAACTTCACTTCAAAGCAAATCTAAAGACCAAAAAAGCGATGAGGATCGTTTAACAACAGACGAAACTTTAACCCCCCAGGAGCAACAGGCACAACTGGATTATGTGCGAAACAATCCTGCTGATTTTGTTGACTTCAACATTCCATGGACGTTGCAACTTTCTTATTCCCTAAGTTATAACCGTTATCTTTCACCGGATCTGGTACATTTTATTTCTGATCTTAACACCAATATCAATGTAAACGGAACAATAAGCCTTTCACCGAAATGGCAATTGGGCGGTGGTTTTTATTTTGATTTTCTTACTCAGAAACTCCAGGCATCAAGCATTTTCTTAACTCGCGATATGCATTGCTGGCAAATGGTGATTGATGTTCAGGTGGGTCAATATAAATCGTTTACGATTACTTTAAATCCTAAAGCAGGTATATTAAGAGACTTGCACATTAACAAACATTTTATGCAACAATAGCTTGCGAACCAAGCGTATGAAGCGGGATGTATGGATTAAATCGTGCATCACAAACCGTAAATGGTAAATTTTCTGGCAAGATTGTTGAAAAAATTACAAATATTAAATCAATTTAAAAAACAATCTATGAGTGCACAGCGTGTATTAGTTGCAGCATTATCTGGCTTTGTTGCTGGTGTTGCTGTTGGCTTAATGGTTGCCCCTGCAAGCGGCAGTGAAATTCGTCAGCGTATTGCAGATTCTGCAAGCGATTTGGCTGGCGGAATAAAAGATAAAATTCGCAATCTCCGGGGGCAGGCTGAAGAAGAATTTGATAACCTTGGCTTAGATACTGCAGGTGGTGAAAATGATTACAATAGTTAACGAATTCTTCAGATCAAAAATTAAAACCGGAAACTAAACAGCCTCCGGTTTTTTTATCACCTTTTATCATCTGAAACCAAATCCTAACCTTGTTTTTTTATTCTTCCACCGCTGCTATTTGATACATTCATTACTGAGCCGTTGCCTTTATAATTAATTCCACCGCCGCTGTTTGCAACTGCATCTAACTCTTTATTTACCGTTACTTCAATATCACTTCCGCTGCTTGCATTGGCCTTGCAAGTTTCTGATGCAAGATCGTAGCCATTAAAATCTGCGCCGCTGCTGGTGGTAATTTTCAGGCTGCTTACTTTTCCTTTGATCGTCATGACAGAACCGCTGCTTTGATCAATATCCAAATTTGAAGCAGTAACAGTTCCGTTAAAACCTGCACCTGAAGATAAACTGATATCCAAATTGCTCACATTAATATTTCCGTCAGTTGTAGTTTGTGCTCCGGAATTTGCTTCAAGTGCATCAAGCATTTTAAAACTTACGTACGCTTTTAATTCTTTTTTAGCGTTGTTGTTATGCCAACCTCTGCTGTCAAAATATATTTTCAATTTTCCATTTTCTACTTCAGTTTTTATTCTTGCGGTGATTTCTGAAGTGGCGCCACTAACGGCAACAGCTTCTTCATTGCCTTGCTTTATAACAAGATTAATTCCGCTTGAAACTTCAATTGAATGAAAGCCGCTCACATTTCTTTTTTCAGCATGATCATCATGCACAACTGTATTTTGGGCAGAAAGAAAAATAACAGAAAATAAGAACGGCAGAAAAACAAATAGTCTTTTCATTTTAAAAAATTTATTGGTTAAAGATGATCATGCAAATGCATGGTTTGCTGTTATACGCATCAGCAAAAAAAATGTTACAATTATTTTTTCTAAATGATAAACGATAAAAACAAAAGGCGCTGAATAAGGATGGCTGAAAATTAGTTGCCGGTTAAAACTTGCTTTAATTTTTCGGGCACAGGCATTAATTTCTTGTTTTGATAATCGTAACACAACATCCCTGTTTTTGCTTTGCCTGTAAGTATTAAATTTTGTTGCTGTATTATTTCAAGCTTATAAAAAATATCAAAACCATATTTATCAAAACCATTTGCTGCAACGGAGATCTTCACTTCGTCTTTATAACTCAATTCTTTTTTAAATTCAATTGAAGCATCAGCCATAATTAGCGAAGTGTTTTCAATTTGCAACTCAGAATATCCAAAGTGATTTAGGAATTGTTGCCGTGCTTCATGGATTAGTGAAAGAAAACTGTCGTTACCAACATGGCCGCCATAATTCAAATCGGTGATGCGTATTTTAATAATAGTTGAAAAAGAAAATTGTTCCGGCAAATCTATTTTAATTCTTTGCATACAAGGCTGTGATTACAATAATCCTTTTACAACTTCAATCACTTTATCCAAATTACTTGCATCTTGTCCGCCGGCAGTGGCCAATGTTTTTTGCCCTCCGCCACCGCCTTTAATTAAAGGCGCAATATTTTGTTTGATAATTTTTGAAGCGTCTAAATTATTATCTGTTGCAAGTTGTTCATCAATCAGGATTACAACAGAAGTTTTGCCCTTAATATTTGCTACCAGTGTAACTAAAAATAATCCTTCATGACCTTCAGCAATTAATGAATTTTTCAACTCGAAAGCTAATTTTTTTAAAGCATCTGCGTTGCTTACTTCAACTTCTTCACCAATAAAACTTATATTTTTAATGAGTTGAACACGCTGCATTAAAATGTTGCGGGTTGTTTGCAATTGTTTTGCTTCAAAACTTTCCAGTTGCTTTTTTAATTCAATATTTTCAATTGATAAATTTTCAATTGCTTTAGAAATATCTTTTGGATTTTTTAATGCTTCGCGAATAAAAGCGATTTGCTCAAATTGTTGCTGTATCAATGTTTCAGCAGCTTTGCCTGCAACAGCTTCAATGCGTCGAACACCGGCAGCAACAGAAGTTTCTAATTTAATTTTGAAGAAACCTAACTCACCGGTTGCGCCAACATGTGTGCCGCCGCAAAGCTCAACAGAATATGTTGGGTCGATGATAACAACACGAACAACATCACCATATTTTTCACCAAACAAAGCCATGGCACCAAGTTTCAATGCTTCATCTTTTGGCATTTGCTTTATAACAACAGGAATGTTCTCCCGGATTTTTTCATTTACTATTGCTTCTACTTTTGCAATTTCTTCATCGGTCATTTTTGCGAAGTGAGAAAAATCAAAACGCAGATGTTCTGCATTTACCAAACTGCCTTTTTGTTGCACATGATTGCCTAATACTTTTCTTAATGCAGCATGTAATAAATGCGTTGCGCTGTGATGCGCTGCTGTTTGTTTGCGTTTGTCAACATCAATTTTTGCAATTATATCATCGTTAATATTTAAAGGCAATTCATTCGTGTAATGAATGATTAAATTATTTTCCTTTTTTGTATCAACAACAAGGGACCTCACCCCTAACCCCTCTCCAAAGGAGAGGGGAACAAGTTCACCAACATCACCAACTTGTCCGCCACTTTCTGCATAAAAAGGTGTTGCTTCTAAAACAATCTGGTATTGTTCTTTGCCTTTGCTTTTTACCTTTCTGTACTTTGTAATTTTTGTTTTTATTTCAGATGAATCG
>JAFBAF010000109.1 GCA_019247895.1 Parafilimonas sp.
TAATTACAGGAAATTTTTATGGTGATTCATTAGATGTTGATCCAGGACCGGGAATGCATTATTTGCATCAAAGTAAAAACACATTCAACCAATCTGCTTTTGTTGGAAAGTATAAAAGCAACGGAGAATTTATAAGCGCATTACCAATAGTTGATGTTGGAAAAGATTATAGCAGTACTGAAATAAAAACGCTTGCTCTTGATAAGAGCGATAATATTTATATAGGTGGTAAAACTTATGGGAATGTTGATTTTGATCCAGGTAAAAACAGAGCTTATTTACCATATCCGCAAGGCATATTTTTCGCTTCTTATACCAATAATGGGCAATTGAGATTTTTAAAAGGAATTCTGTCACACAATGCTTCAGAGTATAATTATATACAAACCTTATCTCTTGATAAAAACAATGCTATTTATGCAGCCGGAGAATTTAGTTCTACAGATATTGATTGCGATGCAGGTGCTGATTCTGCGATATTAGTAAATGAGCATTACGATGGAACTAATAATTTTAATACTGATTTATTCATAGCTAAATACGACACTGTTGGCAATTATATTTACAGTTATGATTTTGATGGTGACAGTTTAGTTGGTTTTAATCAAAGTGTAAGTATAATGGTGGATGGCAGCGGTAATATAAATTATACAGGCTTTGGAGAAACAAAACTAAATTTAAGCACAGGTAAGAAAAAAGTTTATCTGCAACCAACAACGGGATCATTTAACTTTTTTGCAGCGCAGTATAAACCAGCTATTCAACCACAACAAATTAAAGTTTCAAATCCAATTGTTGTTACTAACTCTCAACTAATAAAAGTTTATCCAAATCCGATATCTAACAACTTGAATGTTGAGTTAGATAATCTTGAAAAAAATAATTCACATGCAACGATAATGCTTATCAATATGCAAGGCGAATGTTTGCTAACAGCAAACGCAATTGTGAGCAATCATCAATTCCGAAAAGAAATTAATTTGCCGGCAGCTATTCAAGCCGGGAATTATTTTATAAAAGTTGTAATCAACAGCAATGTTTATTATAGTAATATTTTGTTGAAACAATAATTATTTACACAAACAATATCTTAGCTTTTTTAAATCAATTGCATGAATCAAATCATCGAATGTGTTCCAAACTTTAGCGAAGGAAAAGACTTAACCATCATCAAACAAATTACAGATGAAATAGAAAGCGTTGAAGGTGTTCGTTTATTAAATGTTGACCCGGGCAAAGCAACGAACAGAACTGTTGTAACATTTATTGGTGCACCAAAAGCCGTAGTGCAGGCAGCTTTCAAAGCAATAAAAAAAGCAGGCGAATTAATTGACATGAGCAAGCACAAAGGCGAACATCCACGCATGGGCGCAACAGATGTTTGTCCGTTAATTCCGATTGCAAATATTACAATGGAAGAAACAGTTGCGTATGCACATGAGTTAGCAAAAATGGTTGGTGAAGATTTGCAAATTCCTGTTTACTTATATGAGCACGCACAAAAGGATAAGCTGAGAAATAATTTATCTATTCTTCGTGCAGGTGAGTATGAAGGCTTTTTCAAAAAAATAAAATTGCCTGAATGGAAACCTGATTTTGGCCCGACAAATTTTGATGCAAAACGAGGCGCAACGGTAATTGGTGCAAGAGATTTTTTGATTGCATACAACGTGAATTTGAATACAACTTCAGTTCGTCGTGCAAACGCCATTGCATTTGATGTGCGTGAAGCAGGAAGAACAAAAAAAGAAAATGGAAAAAATGTTTTAGATGAAAACGGAAAGCCAATTACAATTCCGGGCAGCTTAAAAAGTGTAAAAGCGATTGGTTGGTTTATTGAAGAATATGGCGTTGCGCAAATCTCAATGAACTTAACAAACATTGGTATAACGCCTTTGCATATTGCATTTGATGAAGTATGGAAAAAAGCTGATGCGCGTGGCATTCGTGTTACAGGAAGTGAGTTGGTTGGTTTGGTGCCGTTAAGATCCATGATTGACGCAGGCAAATATTTTTTAGAAAAGCAAAAACGTTCAACCGGTGTTTCTGAAAAAGAGTTGGTGCGCATTGCAATTGTATCAATGGGTTTGGATGAATTAGCACCATTCAATCCTGGAGAAAGGATTATTGAATATTTATTAAAAGATAAAAGCGATAGCAAACTTATCAGCACAAAGCTTGATGATTTTGCAGATGAAACAGCCAGTGAAAGTCCGGCGCCTGGCGGTGGTTCCATTGCTGCCTATGTTGGTGCATTAGGAATTTCTTTGGGAACGATGGTTGCGAATCTTTCATCGCATAAACAAGGTTGGGATGAACGCTGGAAAGAGTTTAGCGATTGGGCTGATAAAGGTCAATATTATAAAAATGAATTGTTGAAATTGGTTGATGCAGATACAAAAGCATTCAATCAAATCATGTCTGCATTTGGTTTATCGAAATCAACAGATGAAGAAAAGAAAGTACGTTCGCAAGCAATTCAGGAAGCAACAAAAAATGCAATTGAAATTCCTTTTAAAGTAATGAATCTCGCTTATGAAAGCATGACTGTTACTAAAGCAATGACTGAAGTTGGCAACCCTAATTCCATATCTGATGCCGGTGTTGGCGCTTTGTGTGCACGCAGCGCTGTGATGGGTGCATTCATGAATGTGCGCATCAATGCATCATCATATAGCGATAAAAATTTTGTTGCAGATATTATTGCTAAAGGTGCAGCCATCGAACAAAAAGCAATAGCGCTGGAACAAGAAATTGTGAAGATGGTGAATGAAAAAATTGGTGTTTAAGAATAAGATTATTATGGAAAACACACATATCGTAACTGTAAAAGAAATAATAAGCAGAACACATGACGTAAAAACTTTTCGTGTTACAAAGCCTGGAAATTTTTCATTTACTCCCGGGCAGGCAACAGATCTTTCATTAAATAGAAAGGATTGGAAGGAGAATAAACATCCGTTTACATTTACCGGTTTACCAAGTGATGATTATCTTGAATTCACTATAAAAATATACACCAATCCGCAAGGACTCACATACCATTTAGATACCATTGAAACAGGAGAGGAGTTCGAAATTTCCGATGCGTGGGGAGCAATAGAATATAAAAGTGAAGGTGTGTTTATTGCAGGCGGCGCCGGTGTAACACCTTTCATTTCCATCTTTCGTTATTTGAATAAACAAAATAAGATTGGTAATAACGTTCTCATATTTTCAAACCAAACAGAAGATGATATTATTTTAAAAGATGAGTTTGAAAAAATTCTTGGGAAAAATTTTATTAATGTTATTACACGCCAACCTGAAACCAATTATTATTACGGGCATGTTGATAAATTTTTTTTAGAGAAAGAGATTAAAGATTTTAATCAGCAAGTTTATGTGTGCGGACCTGATGAATTCACTAAAAACATTTTAGATAGTTTAAAGGAGCTTGGCGCTGATGCAGAAATGTTGGTATTTGAAAAATGATATATGCAATTCTTTAAATAAAAGTGTCCCACGTTAAGTTTCTAATGAGCACGTACTTCACGAACATCCTTTTAATTTCCTTAAAACGGCAAAAGTTCATGTTGCTTTATACTATTTTATTGTAATTGATTTCTTTTTTAACGTCAACTTCCAGTTCTTCTTCCAGACTTGCATATTATTATAATAATTGGAAAAGTCCCCATCTTGGCAGGCTTTCATGAAAGTTTCTTAGAGTACGGATAGCTACATTTAATATATCGCCTATTCTCTAGAGATAAAACTGAAGAACAATTTTTATGTTAATGGTATAATTCTTTAGCGCCTACCAAATATTTGTTACCTTGTTTAACATTTCTGAAATACTAAACACCTTACTATGAAAAGAAGAACTCTATCCATTCTCGCTGTCTGTTTATTTTTCGCCTGTAACAAGCAGCTTAGTGATAATAAGAGCAGCGTAAAAGCATCGTCGAAAGACAATCTCTACCAACAAATGTGTATCACTTATGGAGCTCAAACCTATTACACCCAATGCTATCCTGATGGGGGGCCGAACAACAGTTATACCTGTTCGAGTACCGCTATGAACACGCCGTATACAGTTTGTTATGAAACAACAAGCAGCGGAGCTCCAGGAAATGTGATAGGTTCCAGCTGGGGTGGAGGAGGCAGCGCTCCTTCTGGTGATCCATTACCAGCGCCTAAACCAGTGCCAATTTTAAACACATACCCTGAACAAAACAATTATTTATGTGGAGACTATAGGTGGAAAAAGATAGGGGATGCTTATTATGCACAATTTAAAGGGTTAGGATTTACTTTTGTTCACGGAGACGGATCGATGGTCGAAGTGGGGATGGGTATTGGAGGAATCATGGTTCCAGCAAACCAAATAATAAATACCGCTGAGGCTTCTGAAAAATGGAACCGGGCGTGGAATAATGCGATGACTCAACTATGGACCGAAGTAAACACAGGGATAACTCCTCCTGATGATGCGCATCCATGTTGAAAAGAATGAGGGCTTTGATACCTTTAAAACTTAACAATTGGTTCACCGGAGCTGTGTTTTCTAATCCGGCTTATTTTAACAATGTGCCTTACACAACCTTATCCTGGTGCTATACTAATCCTGATCTTTAAAACATATATGAAGTTTTTACTCGTATATACTATAATTTTTATGATGAACTCTACAGCTCCGACAGAGTTGGATATTATAAAAGAAATCTTTTTCAATGCGCCGATAGAAAATGCCGATTCAACAGTGATCGACTTTTTTAAGAATAGTGATAATTTTAGATATGAAGAAAAGAAGGGAACTTGGAACCTGGTTTATGGGGGTAATACATACACTCAATGGTTACATAGTTTTTATTTCCAACAGCACCCTCTTGTAGGCAACTCTTTTGATACCGGGAGGGTGCTATTTTATACAAGCGATCATCCTGTAGAAGGAGAAGTATTTTCAATAACTCTGGAACTCCAATACAAGAATCAAAATGATAGCAAGAAAGCCTATATTATCTTATCCGATAAAGTCAACAAGATTACGGCAGCATGTACGCTAAACAGAGACAGTACCATTCATTGTCATATCAATGAGTTTGAAGATTTTAAAAAAATCTTCGTCAGCTTCAGGAAGGAAACTTATAGGTCAAAAATAGCGTATGAGATAGAGCTAAGGGGAACAGACTATAATTTTTAAGTGGAAAATTATTCGCATTGAACCGATCTGACATTCTGCTAGAGGGCAGACGCTACTCCAAGCAGCTCCTGTCCCCCCCAGATATGTCGAAATGCAATGAATTGAACGTCCTGCCTCTCGGTTATTAGTCGATGCTATTCATCGATGAGCGAAATCCAAGATTAGCGGTTAGAAAGGCCTTCCGCTTTCAACATGAAGATCCTTCATCTTGAAAGCGGACTCTATAGGAAGTTAGATCTGCGGCCTCGGCATTATGAGCGCCCTGCTCTGTTAGCTAGGAGTAAATGTTAACTAACTTTTGGTCACCATACGCGGAACAATTTTTTATTACTTAATCAAAAATTACTGAACAATTATTTTTTCAGTTTGAGTTCCTTTATCTGTTGTGATGTTTAGATAATAAACTCCCTGTGTTAAGCCGGCAAGAGAAATTTTTTCTGATAAACCTTTATAAATATTATTCAACGTTTTATTGTAAACCACCTTTCCATTTGCATTACTTAAAATAAGATTGCATGTAGCTGAAGTTGCACTAAAGGTAACAGTTGTAAAATCTTTCGCAGGATTAGGCTGCACTTTTACGTTATTATCAATCGAAGATGCTACAGCATTTGCATCAGCACCTGCGAAACCTGCTGATGGTCTTATTTTAAAATCAGCATTTGAAATATCGAAGAAAATATTACCGATTGCTTCTACTTTAATTCTTGCTTTTTTTGTATTGATAGTATCAGGAACAGTAATTCGTACAGACCCGTCGTTTGGCGCAGAATCAACCAGCAAAATATTAAATGTTTGTCCGCCATCTGTTGAAAGCAATATTCTCACTCTTTGACAATTTACAGGTGCAAGATTAGTGTTTGCAACATCCCATGTTATTTTTTTTGAATCACCGCCTCTCCATGTAACAATACTATCGGGAGTTGTAACTCTGAAGGGACCAGAATTTCCGTCAACGGTAACAACCATATCATCGCTTGTAGTTTGGCCACCACCGGGGTGATTGTCCCGTACAGTTAACCTGAAATTCATTGTGCGGCTTACAGATGGTAACACTTCCCATTTGTTTCCATTGCTGCCATCGAGGATATTGCTTAATACAGGGAAAAAGCGTTGTTTGGAAACAGTTGGCGTTAATGAACGAAACACGGCGCCTGTTGTTGCAGTTGCACTCGGAAATTTGCTTGATGTTCCGTTCACAAAACTGTTGAATTGTTCCCAGCAATATGTTAATGTATCCGGATCTTTATCTTTACTGTTAGCTGTTAATACGAATGGAGTCGACTTTGGAATAGTGTAGTCTGCGCCGGCTTTTGCAGTAGGCACTGCATCATGGTTAGATGACAGAACCGCACAGACATGACCGGTTCCTGATGTAATATAATTATAAACCTGCTGAATACTTATTGCATGAAAATAAGGATCACTGTGCGGCTGAATATCGTATGTGCCTGTAGTTCCTGCATAACCCATAATTGTAGAACCGCTTCCAGGTTCCATTTGAGCACCACTCCCTTCATAACTATAATCAAAAGTATGATTAGCTCCAAACTGGTGGCCGATTTCATGATCCCAAAAATCAACGATAAAAGGATCGGTAGTTAAATCAGTAGTAAAACCGGTAGCACCAGACCCTTTTTTCGGAGCGCTGCATACGCAACCAATACAACCTGCATTGCCGCCTGTTGGATAACCCATTAATAAATGACCTACATCATAATTAGCAGTACCAATATATGTGTCGATAGCTTGTTGTGATTCTGTATTCCATTTTCCTGTGCTGTAAGCTCTTGCATTGCTTGTAAATGGATCGGTAGAACCGTTTAAAAAGATAATAGTATCCTCATTATCTACATAATTTAAATGCACTCCAAAATCAGCTTCAAAAATTACATTGGTGCGGATAAGGTCTGTTACCAAACCGGCCAGCACTTTCGCTTTTCTTTGCGCATCTGAAGTTTCAGTTCCATCTAAGAATCGCTGTGAAAATTCTCCTCCTGATGCAACAGCAAAACGATATGTTCTCAATCTCCCATCGGAGATAGTTTCTGTTTTTCCGGTTCCCTGAACCTGACTACCCAAAACTTTGTCAACATTGCAATCAAAAACCTGTTGTTCCTGTGCCATGTTACTTCTGTCAAACACGGTGTATAAGCCTTTGGCTGTAGTTATTGGGTTTATATAAACAGTGCTTCTTTTAGGTGAAATAATAATGGCATGAAAACCGTACGGAGAAAAATCGAATCTCATTACAGAAGTGGGATCATTAACAGCCTGTCCTAAATATGTTCTGATTTCGGGATGTTTTGCCTGTAAGCCAGGTTGCATAACCGGAGATTCCGTAATGCGAAACTGTTCTATGCTTCCGTCTGCCACAGGGATAGAAACCGTAAAACCTGATTTTTCTGCAGATGTTGTACTTTCATGCGGCGATTGTTTTAATAAAGCGGCAAATATATTTTCGTTAAGAGTGAACAGCTTGTAATTAGCGGGTTTAAAAGAACCGGGAAACAGTTCCTTACCTTTTGTAAGCGATGTAACATCTTTTGAAACAACAGGCTTCCAGTAATTGTTTTGAGCAATTGCTGAAAGCACACAAAACAGCGCAGCAATCACAGATAGACTTCTTTTCATAGTAATTAATTGAGTAAAATTTGTTGGTGAGTACCAAAGATAAATTTGTAAGGCAATTATTAAAATTTTGAACAGCAGAATAATGTTTTCTGCTGTTCAAGGTATAATTATATACGTAACATTTGAAAATCAATTGCCTTATTCTACAATTAATTTTTGTGTATATGTATTTTGCTCAGTTGCAATTTTGATTACATAAAGGCCTTTGCTTAATTGTTGAACCGGAATTGTTATTGGCTGGCCTGCAATAATGTTGCCTGCAGTATACCTGTATACAATTTTTCCGTTCAGATCGGCTATTGAAATGTCCGCTTTTGCATAGTTACTTAATGCATAAACGTTGGCTTTATCTTTTGCCGGATCCGGGAAAACGTTCCATAGATGAACGACGTCTGCTAAATTTATTTTTTGAATTGATGAATATTGAAAGCTGCCATCTTTATCAACCTGTTTAATGCGATAATAACTTAGGCTGTTTAAAGGACTATTATCGGTGTAAGAATAATGCTGCGTTCCGTTTGATAGTATTGTATTTGCGCTTGCAATTTTTGTAAATGAAATTCCATCGCTGCTGCGTTCAATTTCAAAATGATCACTGTTTGCCCTGCTTTCAGTTGACCAATTTAGCAACACTGTATGTGCACCTGTTTTTTGCGCTGTGAAGGTTAACCAGTTCACAGCTAAAACCTGCGACTTTACATCTTTATTTGTATAAACAAAATATTCGCCGGGTTGTAATGTAACCGTGTAACCTGCTGAACTGATCGTAATTGTTCCTGTACCTAAATAGTTATACCATTTGCCTGTTGACGGAAAAGTTACAGTTGCTGTTTTTGCATTCACACCGAAATTGCCAAACACCATTACTGAAAGATTATTGCCAACAATGTTTTGCCATTTTACAGAGTCTGATAAATTATAAGTGATGTTGCCGTTTATAAATGTTGATGTGTAGCCGGGATATGTTTTTAAATGAATAAGATTTGTATAAACATCATACAATGCTTTACGGTTTGGATCATTATAGTAATCCCAATGCGGAGGTTTAGGATCTAAACGGCAATTATTATTTATCGATCCATCTGTGCAGCGATTGATAGAAAGATCGTAACCTAACTCACCAAATTCCCATAACATTTTCGGCCCGGGTTGTGTTGCCCAAAATGCTGCAGCCATTCCATCTCTCGCCAAACCTGTAGGAATATTTTTTACGTTATAAGAGCCACTGCTTGCACCATATTGCTCATTCTTCCATTGCAATCTTTCTTCATCATGGCTCTCCATGTAGGTAACTAAATTAGGTTGAGTAAATCCATAATTTTTATAGATGCCGCCACTAAAATCCCATCCATCTTTATAACCCATTGTTGCCTGGTTATAATTATAATTTTCATTTCCCCAAACCATCATTCCATAATTTGTTTCTACTGTTTCTTCACCATGATCAACAAAAATTTCTAAAATGCAATAGCTGTTGTTCGATGCTGTTTGCATATCATCATAATATCTTTTCCAAATATTAATGCGGCCTGTATCATATGCATCCCATTGACTTTCGTTGCAATTATTTCCAGTGTTATCACAGCTTTGTCTTTGTGTAAAACCACCTGCTAAATCCCAGCGATAACCATCAACTTTATAATTCTTCAACCAAAAATTAATTACACGGTTGGTAAATTGCTGCGTAGCTGCACTCTCATGATTAAAATCATAACCAACATTAAATGGATGTTTTGCATATTGATTGAACCATGGATTATCAGTTGAAGGAACGCCTTTTACTGCATCCCAATACATCTGCACCATGGGTGATGAACCGAATGAATGATTCATTACCATATCCATAATTACAGCCATGCCGCGTTTGTGACATTCATCAATAAATTGCTTCACTACATTTTCAGGTCCGTAAGCTTTATCAGGAGCAAAATAAAAATCAGGATTATAACCCCAACTGCTGTTGCCTTCAAATTCATTGAAAGGCATTACTTCAATTGCATTTACACCAAGTCTTTGCAAATAACTAAGTGTATCAATTAATGTTTGAAAGTTTCCCGCTGCAGTAAAATCTCTTACCAATAATTCATACACAACAAGGTTTTGTTTATTTGGTCTTGAAAAATTATTTACCTGCCATGTGTATGCAGGTTTTTTTGTTTGCAACACACTTACAATGCCTGTTGTTTTGCCTGTTGGATAAGGTTTAAGATTTGGATATGTTGTTGATGAAATAAACTGATCGTTGTTAGGATCGAGAATTTTTTCGCAGTTATAATCTGCAACTTTTAATGTACCATCAATTAAATATTGATAAGCGTATTCAGTGCCTGGCGTTAAACCATGAATGCGGATCCAGAAGCGTTGCTTATCCGGCGTTACATTCATCAAATAATTTGATTGAATTTGCCAGTTATTAAAATCACCTTCTACATAAATATATTTTTTCAACGGAGCATATAAAACCAACACAACAGATGTATCACCTTTTTCATAATTAATACCATCAGTATCACCTGCCGGAATTGGTGCAACAGTAACAGTTGGTGTAACTACAAAATTCATTGTATCAGCAGCTGTAGTTCCGCTTGTTGCTTTGGCAATAATTTGTTGTGGGCCACCTGCCGTTATTGTTGTGTTTTTTGTAAGCGATGTTCCGCTGCCGGTTGCAATTTGAGTTCCGTTATACAAAATGCTAAGCGTGCTGCTCTTGCTTGCTTTCATTGTTATTGTAAGTGCATCACCAACATTTTTTGTTATCGGTTCAGGTATGGGATTATACGTTGGCTGTTTGTATGGCACATCAATACGTGCATATAAGCCGTTATCATAAACAGGCACATACATATCGCTCCCATCAGCATTGCGTTGAACAGAGTTTCCATTGCCGCTGCGAAAAAGTATCGCTATTTTTTTTATGGTTTCACCGGAATTTGTAATTCCAAAAAAACTCCGTAAACCACCAGGGATCGTATATCTCCATTGATTGTTGCCGAGATAAGTACATTGGGCATTTGGATCGGTTGTTCCCCACTGGAATTTTACATACGCCCATTGACCATTACTTAAATTGGTTATTACACCAATATGTACATACACATCGGTTGTTGGCGTATAATTTAATAAGCCTTTGTTACCATAATTTGCATTCATGGTAATAGTAACGGGCGTAGAACTTTCCTGTATAAAATCAGGCGTCCATGAAAGTAATTGGGCATTTGCTTTTACAATAAAGAGCAATAAAAAAGGGAGTAAAATTTTTTTCATGATAAATTTTTTCAAATGGCCGCATAAATAGATTTACTGTTTTTCAAGGTTTTAATAAAGTAGTAAAAAACTTATGATGTATAAAATTGCGCTAAATATGATTATGCAAATTATGTGTAAAAGATACATGACAGTTAAAAATATATCGTTTATTTCAAATAAAATTTTGACTAATGTATTTAGATAAAAAATGAAATAAGGACTATTATAGCGGAGATTAGAAAACAGCATTTATAAACTCAGGCTGCTTAAATATTTCTGTATTCAAACAATTCAAAAGAAATGCCGGGATACGCTTTATTAAATTGGCTGATGAAATGAATAATTTCCCTTGGATAAGCTGAAACCCGGTACATGCCTAAAGTTTGTTTTTTGCTAATCTTATTTAGCATTAAACTTATTTTTATTTTATTCGCTAAGCATAAATTAGAAAACGTAGCATCATTTTCATCGATTGCTTTACCGGTAAGCCACAAGATAAATTCGTGTTTCATAAACTTAGTTTTAGATATCGGTTATTTTCCAGGTATGCATTATTTAAATTGAAGGTTGGCGTTTTGGCATCAATTGCTACATTATCAATGGAAATTTATAAAAAATTCCCAATAAATATGCCAAATACTAATGATGTGTTATTGTACCTGTTCCATCTTTAATTGTCGTATCATAAATCTTTCAATGGCCTGCTGCACCTCCAAAAGGTCTTTAGATTTAATATAACTACCCATTACATGATCGCCAACATCAGGCATCGCTTGTTTTACTTTAAGATTTTTTTGCGTGCCTAATTCGGGAAACATATTTAACATGGCGGGCACACTTACAACAGAATCCTGGTGTTGTTCATCTTTATAATAATACAACATTAAAACAGGTTGCTTTACTTTTTCAAAAGTTTCTTTTGTCATGGTTGTTTCTATTAATTCCTGCAATTGTGTGGCTGCTTGCAGTGGATATTTCCAATACCAATATCTTTTATATAAAGCTGATGTATCTGTTGCAGTAATATCATTGCTGCCGGTAAGTGTTTGTGCAATTTGTAAACCCCAGTGATTGTTTAATAAGAAGGAACGCGGATCATGAATTGCAACGTTTGGAGACATCATTATCAAAGCATAAACATCTTTGGGATAACCGGCAGCAAGTTTTAATGATAACGTTCCGCCGGTTGAAGTAGACATTAATATTACTTTCTTACCTAACTGTTTTCCTATTTGCAAAGCCTGTTTAGCGCTTTCCCATAGTTCATCCGGAGTAAGGTTGATCATTGGGTTTATTGTATCAATGCCATGATCTGCTAAACGACTTAAATACAAATTGCAACCAAATTCTTTCGCAATGTTTGTACTTATGGGTGTTCCTTCCTGCGGGCTTGCAGAAAAGCCATGCAGGTACACAATTGCATAATCAGTTATTGTTTTATTTGAATCGAACCAAATAATTCTTGCTTCGTTATCCGGCTTTAGTTTATGCTGTGCTTCATTACTGTTAATATATTGCTCAAGTGCAGCAGCGTTTGAAGGAACATTCGGTAAGGTTTGCGAGTAGGTTGGTGCTTCAGGATGCGGGCCGAGAAAATAAAAAATAATCAGAATAATAATTATAACCAGTAAGATTTTTACCCATCTTTTTCTAAACATAAGCATTGTTTGCAAAGTAAATTTATGACCGATTATTTGGAATTTTGCAACATGAATTCACAAACAGGTAAATGGATAATTGTTGCAGGAATTATAATTGTGATAGTTGGTGTGCTTATTTATTTCTTTCATGATAAATTAAACTGGCTTGGTAAACTTCCGGGCGACATTCGCATTGAAAAAGAAAATTTCAGTTTTTATTTTCCCATTACCACAATGATCATTCTCAGCGTAATACTTACATTGCTTATCAGCATCTTTAAAAAATTCTTTTAAAAAAAATTGCGGCGAGTATTAAACTTTTATCTTTAAAAATTAACGATGCACTGCCAATTTAAATTTTACTTTTTAACTTAATACAATTGTAATGCAGCCAACTGTCAAAGAACGTTTTCTTGCACTCGATGTTTTCAGGGGAATGACGATTTGTTTTATGATCATTGTAAACACTTCAGGAAACGGAGACACCACATTTGCACCGCTTAAACATGCGCACTGGAACGGGTTTACACCAACAGACCTTGTGTTTCCTTCGTTCATGTTTGTAGTTGGCAATGCGATGAGTTTTGTAATGCGCCGCTGGAGTGAAATAAGCACCGGCGCTGTGCTTGGCAAAATTTTAAAACGCACACTCATCATTTTCTTATGCGGTTATTTGTTGTATTGGTTTCCTTTTTTTGAATACAACGATCAGCATCATCTTATTTTAAAACCGATTGCTGAAACAAGAATTTTTGGTGTGTTGCAGCGTATAGCTTTAGCGTATTGTTTTGCATCGCTGATGCTGTATTTTTTAGGAACAAGAGCAACCGTTGTTATCACAATTCTTATACTTATTTTATACTGGCCGGTGATGATTTATTTCGGAACAGGAACTGATCCTTTAGATGTACACACGAATGCTGTATTGCGTTTGGATACATGGCTTATCGGCACAAATCATTTATACACAGGTGAGGGTTTTCCATTTGATCCGGAAGGTTTGTTGAGTACATTTCCATCAATTGGTAATATTGTTGCCGGTTATCTGGTTGGAAAATATGTGCAGAAAAGCGGTAAAACGTTTGAAGGATTGAGCAAGCTTTTAATGGCTGGTTTTATTCTTGTTGTAATCGCTTTTTTCTGGAACTATGTTTTTTCAATCAACAAAAAATTATGGACAAGCAGTTTTGTTTTACATACTGTTGGTTTAGATTGTATGCTGCTTGCCTGCGTGATGTACTACATTGATTTTATGAACAAAAGAAAAGGCACGTATTTCTTTGAAGTGTTTGGCAGAAACCCTTTGTTCATTTACCTGGTGTCCGAACTTTCTGTTATTATTTTATACGTAGTTAATGTGCATGGAATGTCTTTATTTGAATGGATCAATCAAAACCTGTTTACCTATCCGGGCGAATGGGCATATGTTGGCGCATTATTATTTGCTATTGTTTATATGTTATATTGCTGGCTTGTCGGTTATATTTTAGATAAGAGAAAAATTTATGTGCGTGTATAATTAAAAAAAATTTTTTGGTTACCAGCAATTGATTCGCTTGGCGTCGTCTCTTGCGTCGCAACACTGCAACAGTGATGCGTTGATGAGCTTCGGTTTCAATATTTAGTTTGCATTAGGTGATTTGCAGTGAAATTTTCGGCACGTTTTTGCGTTCTTATAATTCAAATTCCACCTAATAGACATCTTATGAAATGCATCATTGTTTTAATTCTGATATTTTTTTCTATTACATCTTACGCACAAAGCAATTATGTTTCTTACCATCAACATGGCTATAGTTTAGACTTGCCTGATTATTTTTTGCCTGTTGCTTCACAGGATTCGTCTGTTGATGTTTTCACCAACACAAACAATAAAGCAATCATGTTGCGCGTAGAAAACACACCCCTTGATAAAACTGCATTCAATACAAAATACATCAGTGAAATTAGCAACGCCGGCGTTGCCAGTAAATCAATAAAAGACTCTGTATATACTGTTGTTTACTCAGATAGTAAAACGGTAAACTATCACAAAAGCTTTTTAAGCAATAACATGGCGCATACACTTATTGTAACTTATCCAAACAATAATAAAACAGAATTTGATTTGATTCTTTCTAAAATCGGAAGGTCTTTCAAATGAGTATTCGTTCATAATTCATCAAAATTCATATTAAATTAATCGCATGGTTACTTAATACATGTACCTTTCCTTAAAATTAATTTTATGGATAGTAACACCAATGCACTTAACTGGTTTGAGATACCGGTTACTGATATGCAACGCGCAAAACATTTTTACCAGGTTGTACTTGGCATTCATATGGAGGATATGGATATGCCCGGAATGCAAATGGCAATGTTTCCTTATGAAATGAACAGCGGGAAATTATCCGGCGCTCTTGTAAAAAGCGATTATCATCATCCTTCAAAAGATGGCGTGATCGTTTATTTAAATGCCAACCCTGATATGACAGAAACGCTTAAGCGCATAGAATCAGAACACGGTGAAGTTGTAATGCCGAAAACAAAGATCAGCGATGAAATCGGTTACATGGCCTTCTTTATAGATTCTGAAGGCAACAGGATTGCATTGCATTCGCAAGGCTAATTATTATTGATGAAGAAGGATATAAATTCCTTCTTCATCTCAACCTTAAATTTTATTCCGTTAACCTGCTTTTTTTTTCTCATATTTTTGCCCTGTTAAAAACAAAAAATTTTGATGGCAACCATTTGCGCAGCAACATTGTTTATTGATAGTCTATAACAAGCGAAAATTTAGTGAACAATCAAAATATATACAGATTTATAATTGCTTCTTTTTTTGCCGGAGTGTTTTTTATTGAAACCTTCTGCAACTTGTTTTTTGTTGCTGATTATTATGTGAATATTGCTGTTTATGCTGCTAATTGTGTTAATAAGAATAAGCCGCAAATGCAGTGTAATGGTCAATGCCAATTACAAAAAAAGTTAAGTACAGAAGAAAATAAAGACAAGCAAAGCAATGAAAGAAAGTATGAAAATTTAGATGAAGTGCTGTCATCAAAAAGTTTTTTTGCCCAGGTTGAAATACCTATCAAAGTATTTGCTGCTAAAAAATATTTTATTATAAACACAGGATTTCCTGTAGATAAATCTTTTCAATTTTTTCATCCTCCGCAGGCTTTTTCACATACAACAGCATAGATGTATAAGAGTGATGTTTCGTCACTTCATTTCTTACTAAAAAAACTAAAATGTGAAAAAGTTATTTTTATCAATTATAATTCTATTTACTATTTCTATAACTGCAATATATGCCTGCCCGATTTGCGGTTGTGGTGTTGGCGGATTTTATATAGGCTTGCTGCCAACTTATAAAAGTCAATTTTTAGGTTTGCGATATGGTTATTCGCATTATGAAACGAGATTAAAGGATGATCCATCACAATTCTCTCACGATCATTATCACCAGGTTGAATTATATGGCGGTGTTACTTTAGGCAAACATTGGCAATTGATGGGCTTTTTGCCTTATCATTTCAATCATCAAATAATGGACGATGGTGTTTTTGATAAAAACGGGTTGGGTGATATGTCGCTGCTGGCCAATTATAAATTATGGGAATCATCAAAGCTTAATAAAAACAACACTTTATTTCACCAGCAATTTTGGTTAGGTGCCGGCATAAAATTACCAACGGGGAAATATGGCGTGAATTTTACTGATACGGCAAATGCTGCGTTGGATGAATTATTAGGTGATGTAAACAGCCAAATGGGAACAGGCAGTACAGATTTTATTTTTAATGCGATGTACAATATTCAT
>JAFBAF010000128.1 GCA_019247895.1 Parafilimonas sp.
GTGTTGTGCATGGTGGTGATTATGCACCTTATCGCCAAAGCGAAAGAAAAGAAATGTATAAACAATATGCTGAGCAGTTAATAAGCGATGGTCACGCATATTATGCATTTGATACGCCGCAGGAGTTAGAAGAAAAAAGAAAAGCCGTTCCTAATTTTCAATATAATTATTCATCAAGAAGTGAAATGAAAAATTCGCTAACGATGAGTAATGATGAAACAAAAAAATTATTGGATGAAGATGTTCAGCATGTTATAAGAATTAAAATGCCTCACGATGAAACAATAGGTTTTGTTGATATGATTCGTGGCGCCGTAAATTTTAACACATCACAGGTTGATGATAAAGTTTTATTGAAGGCTGATGGAATGCCAACGTATCATCTCGCTGTTGTTGTAGATGATTATTTAATGAAGATAACACACGCATTTCGCGGTGAAGAATGGTTGCCATCATCGCCTGTGCATATTTTATTGTGGCAATATTTATTTGGTTCGGATAACATGCCGCAATGGGCACATCTTCCACTTATATTAAAACCTGATGGCAAAGGAAAATTAAGTAAACGTGATGGAGATCGTTTAGGTTTTCCTGTGTTTGCAATGAACTGGACTGACCCAAAAACAAATGAACTTACTCACGGCTTTCGTGAACGTGGTTTTTTGCCTGAAGCATTTATAAATTTTCTTGCATTGCTTGGCTGGAACGATGGAACAGAACAGGAAATTTTTTCTATAGATGAATTGATTGAAAAATTTTCAATGGAACGTGTGCATAAAGGCGGAGCAAAGTTCGATTATGAAAAAGCAAAATGGTTCAATCATGAATGGATAAAGAAGTTAACCGTTGACCGTTTACTGTTCACCGTTAAACCAGTTTTACTGGATGCAGGAATTGACATTAATAATGATGAAAAATTAAAAACAGTAGTTGAATTAGTGAAAGACCGTTGTGTTTTATTAACTGATTTTGTGCAGCAGGCTTCTTTCTTTTTTCAAGAGCCAAAAGAAATTGATATTAATGCTATAAAGCCAAAATGGAATGAACACAAACAACAATTTTTTGCTGAATTAATTCGCACTTATCAATTAAGCATAACATGGCAACACGAAGAGCTTGAAAATTCATTTAAAGAAATTGCTGCTGCAAGTCAAATGAAACCAGGTGATGTTTTATTGCCCTTGCGTGTTATGTTAGTTGGTGGAAAATTTGGTCCGCATGTTTTTAATATTGCTGAAGTGTTAGGCAAGGAAGAAACCATCAATCGTATAAAACGCAGTTTGCAATTGCTGTAATAAATTGCATTTTTACCTTCAAAAGAATATTCATGACCAAAACAAGCCGGCTGCTTTATTGTCTTGCTTTGCTGAGGATCATCATTCCATATCTTTTGCAAAACCCGGTTTATGAACCACACCGTGATGAGTTTTTATATTTAGCAGAAGGTCATCATCTTGCTTTCGGCTTTATGGAAGTGCCGCCAATGCTTTCGGTATTTGCATGGTTAACACATTTTTTTAATGACGGCATGTTTTGGATAAAATTATGGCCATCATTATTTGGTGCTGCAACTTTTATTGTAGCAGGAAAAATTATTGAATCGCTCGGCGGAAAATCGTTCGCATTAATTCTTTTATTTTTTTCTTTTTTATTTGGTGCTTATTTGCGAATGTTTTTTTTATTTCAGCCAAACGCGCCTGAAATATTTTTCTGGACGATGATCGCATTCAGTTGTATTCGCTTCACACAAACCAAAAAAAATAAATGGTTGTATGTATTCGGTTTAAGTGTTGGCTTAGGAATGCTGAGTAAATATTCGGTTGCATTTTATACAGTAAGCATTTTGTTGGGATTGTTATGTACAAAATATCGAACTGTTTTTTCAAATAAACATTTTTGGTTTGCTTCGCTGATAGGTTTTTTTATTTTTCTGCCTAATCTTATCTGGCAATGGCAAAACCATTTTCCTGTTGTTGTGCATATGCATGAATTACAGCAAACGCAGTTGCAATACATAAATCCTTCAGATTTTTTAGTTGCTCAGCTGCTGCTGATGTTTCCATGTGTTTTTGTATGGCTTACAGGTTTGTTCAATACGCTTTCATCAAGGCAATATCGCTTTATTGGATTGGCTTATGTGTTCCTAATTATTTTATTATTGATTGGTCAAGGAAAGGATTATTATTCTGCCGGTGTTTATCCGCCTTTGTTTGCATTTGGTGCAACTGCACTGCAAAAATTTACAGCACAAAAAAGAAAATATCTGCGTTATGCATTTATAGTTTTCTCAGTTGGCCTTGGATTGTTTGTTGTGCCTATTTTATTGCCTGTATTACCGCCGGAGCCACTCGCAAATTTATATGTGAAAATGAACATTGGGAAAACGGGTTCATTAAAATGGGAAGATCTGAAAAATCATCCGTTGCCGCAAGATTTTTCTGATATGTTAGGTTGGGAAGAAATGACGCAAAAAGTTGCGAAAGCGTATTCGATGTTGAGTGATTCAGAAAAAAACAATGCAACTATTTTTTGCAATAATTATGGAATGGCCGGTGCTGTAAATTATTATGCTTCGAAATATCATTTGCCGGAAGCTTACAGTGATAACGCAAGTTTTTTATACTGGATGCCTGCTGATATGGGCATGAAAAATTTTGTGCTTGTGTCTGAGGATCCTGATGAGCAGCATCACGATTTTGCGAAAGGATTTACAGCAGTAATAAAAGTGGATAGCATTATAACAGAATATGCAAGAGAAAAAGGTGATTATATTTATTTGTTCAAAGGTGCAGATACAAATTTTGAAAAATTCTTTAAAGCTAAAATTGCAAAAGATAAGGCTGAGTTTAAATATTAGCGGAGCAATGCAGTTATAACTTCTTTAATTGCGGCTGGTAAAAATGTTGTAAGCGAAACACTGTTCATGATCTTTAGTTCTTCTTTAAAATTTGTTTCGTTGTCTAAAAATTTAATAATAACTTTTATTGGATTGTTTTTAAAAAGTTGCGCAAATAATTTATCTCCGCTCATTTTTTTGTTAGATAAAACATTCAATAAAATACTATCATATAAATAAAAGCGGCTTGCATTTACTTTAATGTTCAATGGATCATTTTGGTTTATCAAAGCATTAATAATTTTTTTCGAATGCTTTTGTATGAATTGAAATGTATAGCCGCTGCTGCTTTTTGTTTGTCCGCCTGCGGTACCAATATTTATTATCCTTTTTTCACCTTTTGAGAATTTAAAATTAGTCATTGGAATAATTCCAAACTCTGTATGTATAACGTTGTAGTCTTCTATGTTTAAATATGATTGTAAATAATTTTTAAGCGCAGCATCGTATTCATGTTGCTGCAAAATATTTTCTGAAAATAAAGTGCACTCAACAAGTGCCTTATTTTTTGCCATGGGTAAAACATAAACGAAGCTTGTTCCTTTGTTTTGCTCAACTCTAAAATCCATGAATGTTGCAATACGCTCATCAAATGCAGCCTTGTTTGTTTCAATTAACCAACCTTTGAAATGTTGTAATAAAACATAAGTATGTTTTTGTAGTAATGCCTGTGGTTTCCAGTCGGTAAAAATGATACTGTTGAAAATATAATCAGCACAGAATTCATTTGCGATGGTTTTTACAACGGCGGCATTTGCTACGTTTTCTACCAATAGAATGTCTTCATAAACTATATCAATGTTAGGATGATGTTTTGCTTCATCCAGAACACTTGTATACAGATCAATACTGCGAATCATTTTATATTGATAAGGTAACAAATCGAAGCGTGCAGAAAAATCATTTGAATAAAAATCTATTTGTTGCCAGCGATGATAAACAATGTCTTCAAATATGCCTGATTGTTGTTCCCAAAAACACCAGGTTTTATCGTTCAGGCTTTTTTCGGCTTTATCAATCAGCAATATTTTTTTATCATTGAATAAAGAATGATGCATCATTCTTTTTAGTAAACTTAAACCCGCACAACCTGCGCCTGTAATAATGTAATCATAAGCCCCTTTAATCCCCGGAAGAGGGAGTTTTGAAAAATTCATTACTTATCTGTCTTAATAAATGCATTCAATTTAAACCTGTTTTATTTAACGGAATAATATATTCCCCTTTAGGGGTTAGGGATATTATCATACGCAACCAAATGAATTATTTGCCCATTGTAATAATATATTCTTCCATTAGTAGAGAGGTATTTTTTCTGTATGGTTTTATCAGGCAAAAATTTATCGGTGAAAGCTTTTATCTCGTTATGTGTTTTAGCAGGAATTCCATCCGCAGGCGTAAGTGAATGCACATAGCTTTTTATATTTTCAATATAAGCGGCAAGGCAAAGATCAGTGCCCGCAAAAATTTCTGCATTGATAATTCTGTTGCCTGTTATTGCAATAAAACCTGCATAACTGCTGTCGCTGCTTTTCATTTTATTTATAAAAAAACGCAGGTAAGATGTATCATCGAGTGTGCTGTCGTTATACGCTTTTAAATAAGCTGATGTTTGATTCTTTTTATTTTTTTCTGAAAGCTCATTATCAATCTGCTTCCATACTTTACTTTGCCTTTTGGTTACATCAATTTGCTTTCTTACATCAGCATCTGCAGTACCTGCATGTTTAAATGTTTTTGCCTTATCATCCCATCTCCCTTTTTCAACGCAAAAAACCGATACATAAGTTTTATGCCTTCCTTTGGGAATGATCGTTGTTTCTCCGAACGCCCTGTCTTGCTTTCCGCCCTGCACCATTTCACCACTCATCAGCATTATATTTTCACTGGAGTGATTTCTTACAATTAATGTTGATACATCTGCACCGCCGCTTGTTAATTCTTTAACAGTGATCTTGTGTTTTTGCATGGCTTCGCTAAAACTAATGATATTGCCATTGAACATAGTGTGATTTCCGCTATCAGAATTTCCCGGGCCGGCTCCTTTAAAACGTATTGGAATTAATTGCAATTTTTTAAAGGTCCACGGGCTGTCATATTGAACACTTAATTCATTATAAGTAAGCTGCGCTTTAATTTGTGCGCTAAATAAAAACAATAGCAGCCCAAAAAAAAAGTAACGAATATTAAGCAGAAGTTTAAGCATCAGCAATCTTAAAACGTGCAAACAAACTAATTATTTAAAAATAGTCAATTCTGCGCAATACAGTTATTGCTGATGCTTTCTGTATTTATTTATGATATTGCAAAAGCCACTCGAAAAAGTTCTTGTTGTTTATACGCCAGCTTGTATCATAAGCTTGTATCCATGCGCTGTGACCAATACCTTGGAGGCCGGTTAATAAAGCCGGTATCGGTGGATTATTTGTATTAATGATGTTGGTATAATTAACTGCATTTGTATAAAACCCATCGGCGGTGCCGCATATATTCCAGCACGCAATTCCATATTTATCAACATTGGTAATTTTATCAGGATGGTCTGCACTTGCAGTGCTGACAGGGCCGATAGCTGCAAATTGTTTACACAAACCTTCATCATCCGTGATACAACTCCATAAGCCCCAGCCGCCGGCGCTGTAACCTGTTAAATAAATGCGGGTGGTATCAATTCTATAAGTAGATTTTAAAATTGAAAGCATGTTTTTGATCTGTGGAGCGCTCCATCCCCAGCCATTAGTAATAGGACATTGCGGTGTAAATACAATAAACTTATTAAGCTTGTTTGTAACCGGGTTTACAGCAGTTGCATTCCAGCCTTGAGAAATATGTTGCGCAATAGTTCCGGTGTGAAATAACAAATTGATATCAGTGCCTTGCTCGCCAATGCCATCCAATGCTATGATTAAAGGATACCGCACTTTAGTGCTGTCATAACATTTAGGAAGCCACAGTAAGGCTTGTGATGTAGGATAGGTATAATCTCCCGTAGCGATAGTGATTTGTTGTTGCCTGCCTACAATATTTGATTTTGCTTCACTGGAAACAAAAGCATTAACAGGAGATGTTGCTGCTTCTTTCGTACATGATAACGCACATAAAAAAGATGCTGCAATAACAGCAATGGAAAACATTCTTTTCATTTTTGACAAAAGTTTTAAATAGGTGAATTTTTATTGTTTGGTTGCTGGTAAGCGCAGGAATAAAACTTGCGCCAACTTAGCAAAACTTATACCACTATTTTTTCATCCACATAAAAACTTTTGACTAAATTAAATATGACTTTAGGCTGACAAATCATTATAATAAAAAGCTCTTCAATTTGTGAAGAGCTTTTTATTATTAATTGAATTTATTTTTTCTCAAAGTCTGATGCTGTTGGCAATATCTCCGAACCTGCCTTTAGCTTACTATTATCTTTTCCATAGGTAAAGTAAATTATCAATCCAAGTACCATCCAAATTAAAGCAACAACCTGTGTAGTAGTATCCAGGGATACGATCATTGCAGCGCAAACTACAATGCCAAGGATTGGTACAAGTGGAACTAAGGGAGTTTTAAATGGCCTTACGCGGTTTGGATCTTTTTTGCGCATGATCATTACACCAATGCATACCAGTACAAATGCAAGCAATGTTCCAATGCTTGTAAGCGACCCTGTAATATCGCCGGGAATAAGCGTTGCAAATGTTCCTACAAAAAGAAATAAAATAACATTGGATTTATAGGGTGTTCTGAATTTAGGATGCACATCTGAAAAAACTTTCGGTAATAAACCATCATTTGCCATTGAAAAGAATACACGGCTTTGCCCCATCAGCATTACCAGTATCACTGAAGAGAAACCCATTAATATCGCAATAGTAACTAATGTTGCAAGCCAGTCATAATGCATATACGTTTGAATGGCATAAGCAACAGAAGCCTCTTTGCCTGCTTTCATAAAATCAGTAAAAGGCGCAACGCCTGTTAATACCCATGAGAACAGGATGTATAAAATTGTACAAATAAGTAATGAAACAAGAATGCCAATAGGCATGTCTTTTTTTGGGTTTTTTGCTTCCTGTGCAGCTGTACTTACTGCATCAAAACCTATGAACGCAAAGAACACAATACCGGCCCCCCGCAGCACGCCTCCCCATCCATGGTTAAAGAAATCAGCATAACTGTACATTGTTCCGTCAGCCTGCGGCGCAGGTGGCTGATCGGCAGGAATGAGATAAGGCGTATGGTTTGCAGGGCTTATAAATTGCCATCCTATTATAATAAAAACAACAACAATAGAAACTTTAATTATTACAATGATTGTATTTACAATGGCAGATTCCTGCGTGCCTTTGATCAACAATAAAGAAATTATTAAAAGCACAAGTAATGATGGCGCATTAATAATTCCATGATGCATTACACCGCTTGCATCAAGCGCTTTTTGAAACGGCGAATGGCACCACTCATAAGGTATTCTGCCGCCGCATAGTTTATTAAAATATTCGCTCCAGTTAATAGAAACTGTTGCGGCACCCAGCGCATATTCCAGTATCAATGCCCAGCCAATGATCCATGCAATAATTTCACCCATGGTAGTATAGGCATACGTATATGCGCTGCCGGCAATTGGTATCATAGAAGCAAACTCTGCATAACATAAGCCGGCAAAAGCACAACCAACAGCAGCAATTAAAAAAGATATAGTTACAGCAGGGCCGGCACTTCCGCCCGCCGCTGCTGCCGTTCGTACAAATAAGCCGGCGCCAATAATTGCACCAATCCCTAACGCTATCAGGCTGCCTGCACCTAAAGTTCTTTTTAAACCTTTGTCTGAATCGGCAGCTTGCGCTAATAAAATGTCTAATGATTTTGTTCTGAATAAACTCATAATAATTTTATTACAGACGGAAAAATAATGATTTATTTATTTGATTAATGAAATCTTTTAATAATCTCCATCTTAATTATTACTTGCTATTAATAAACCTATATTGCAAACCAATTTTTGCTGATGAGGAAACGCAATAATCTTACACTATATATTTTTATTGCAATGATATTGGGCGCACTGGTTGGCTATTTTATTTACGCGAATTATGCTGCTGATACACGCAATAGTTTCTCAATAAACATAAAATTACTTTCCACTATTTTTTTAAGATTGGTACAAATGATAATTGCACCGCTTGTGTTTTCTACATTGGTTGTTGGTATTGCAAAGTTGGGTAATATGAAAACTGTTGGCAGGGTTGGCGGAAAAGCATTGTTGTGGTTTATTTCTGCTTCACTTATAAGTTTATTACTCGGTATGCTGCTGGTAAATGTTTTTCAACCGGGAGCATCAATTAATTTAAGTAATGCAGATACAACAGGTGTAAAAGATCTTATTGGTAAAACACAACAATTCAGTTTACAAAATTTTGTAGAACACGTTTTTCCTGTAAGTGTTATTGATTCGATGGCGCAAAATCAAATATTACAAATTGTTGTGTTTTCTGTTTTGTTTGGTGTAGCAACTGCAGCCATCGGCGAAAAAGGAAAAATTATAATTAAAGCGTTAGATGCTGTTTCGCATGTTATTTTAAAAATGGTTGGTTATGTAATGATGGTTGCCCCGCTCGGCGTGTTTGGTGCGCTTGCTGGTGTAATGGCAACTCAAGGCCCGCAAATATTTGTGTTTTATGCGCAATACTTTTTGTATTTCGTTACCGGCATCCTGATATTATGGATGGTTTTATTAATGGTTGGATTTATTATTTTAAATAAACGGTTACCGCATCTTTTAAAACATATTCTTCAGCCAATAATAATTGCATTTAGTACAACCAGCAGCGAAGCAGTTTTTCCAAAACTTACTGAAGAATTAGAAAGATTTGGTTGTGATGAAAAGATCGTTTCATTTGTTTTGCCTTTAGGTTATTCTTTTAATCTTGATGGCAGTATGATGTACATGACTTTTGCAAGCATGGCAATTGCGCAGGCATATAATATTCATCTTGATTACGGAACACAACTAACTATGTTATTAGTGTTGATGTTAACGAGCAAAGGAATTGCCGGTGTACCACGAGCATCATTAGTAGTTGTAACAGCAACGTGTGCAATGTTTAAAATTCCGCCTGAAGGTGTTGCATTAATATTGCCGATCGATCATTTTTGCGATATGTTCAGAACATCAACGAATGTTGTCGGCAACGCCTTAGCAACAAGTGTTGTAAGCAAATGGGAGAAAGCATTAGATTAATTGTAAATTTGAAAAAAGTTTTTATGAAGTTTGAAAGAATATCAATAAATCCTAAAGTGATGATGGGAAAACCTTGCATTAAGGGAACGAGAATTACAGTTGAATTGATTTTGGAAAAACTAGCGCAGGGTGCTGATTTCAATTATCTCTTAGATGGCTATCCAAATTTAACTATTGAAGATATAAGAGAAGCAATAGCTTATGCGCATGCAGTTCTCACAAATGAAAAAATTATAGAAGCAGAGCCTGCATGAAAATCATTGCTGATGAAAGTTTAAACTTCGTATTCGTTTCTTTGTTAAGAGAAAGCGGGTTTGAAATTTTTTCAATCGCGGAAAAACGTTCGGCCGAGGCGGATGAAAATATTTTGGAAATGTCTTTGCAACCACCTGCGATAATTATTACCGAAGACAAAGATTTTGGAGAGTTAATTTTTAAACACAAAAAAGAATTTTCCGCTGTCATCTTATTAAGATATAATGTTGGTGAAGAAAAAGTAGTTTCAACAAGTTTATTATCCTTATTAAAAAATCATCTTCAGGAATTGCATAAAAGTTTTGTAACAATTTCTGTAAATAGAATACGCATACGATTTATATGATACAACTGCTTAACGCTTTTCAGTGGCACGATCTTATCAATCCTCAATTTTATATTGAATATGGCGGCTTGTGGTTATTGCTGTTTGTAATTTTTGCTGAAACAGGATTGTTTGCCGGTTTCTTTTTACCCGGTGATAGTTTATTGTTTGTTGCAGGAATTTATAGCAGAGATCTCGCATCGCAGGTTATTCCATCAACCAACGAATACGTTGATCTTATTTTTCTCTGGATAATAATTGCATTGGCAGGTGTGCTTGGAAATCTTGTGGGTTATTGGTTTGGCAGAAAAAGCGGACCTTATTTATATGAACGCAAAGACACTTTCTTCTTTAAGAAAAAATATTTAATGCGTGCAACAGATTTTTACAATCAATATGGCGGATGGGCAGTTGTTGCAGCACGTTTTGTTCCTATTATAAGAACGTTTGCACCAATAGTAGCGGGAGTTGTAAAAATGGATAAAAAGAAATTTATTTATTTTAATATTATTGGTTGTGTTGCATGGGTTTTTGCTATGTTATTCGCCGGTCATTTTTTATATAAATGGGTATTGAATAAATTTCACATCGATCTGAAGCAGCATCTTGAAATGATTGTAATATTGATCGTAGTTGTTTCTACGGTTCCTATCATTTATAAATTCTTCTTCGCCAAAGACAAACCAAATTCTGAAAAATCCATATGAGCATTAACAGGCAACAATCTGTATTCAGCCTTGCTGTAATTGTAGCAGCGTTAGGTTATTTTGTTGATATATATGATTTGCTTTTGTTCACTATCGTAAAAAAAACAAGCATGCTTGCTGTTGGTTCATCTGATGCAACAATGCTTGCCGATAGTACAAAAGTTATTAACTGGCAAATGGCCGGGTTATTAATTGGTGGAATTATTTGGGGAATTTTAGGCGATAAAAAAGGAAGACTTTCTGTTTTGTTTGGCTCTATTATTCTTTATTCTATTGCAAATTTTATTACTGCTTATATAACAACTGTTGATCATTATGCATGGTGCAGGTTTGTTGCAGGTTTAGGTTTGGCTGGTGAACTTGGCGCCGGTATAACTTTAGTAAGCGAATTATTGCCAAAAGAAAAAAGAGGTATTGGTACTTCATTGGTTGCAGGTATTGGATTGTTTGGCGCGGTGGCTGCATATTTTACTTATCAAATTACAAAAGACTGGAGGTTGTGTTACAAGATTGGTGGCGTATTAGGAATTATGTTGCTTGTATTACGTATAAAAGTTGCTGAATCAGGAATGTTTAAAACAGTAAAAGCAACCAGCGTTTCAAGAGGCAATTTTTTTATGTTACTGAATAACGGAACGCGTTTAAAAAAATATATTGTTTCTATTTTAATTGGTTTACCAACATGGTATGTAATCGGCATTTTGGTAAATCAAAGCGATCGTTTTGCAAAAGCAATGTTTGGAAGCACAACGCTTGATTCCGGCCGTGCTATTATGTTTGCTTATGCAGCAATAGCTGTAGGAGATATTTTTGTTGGCTTCGTTTGTCAATGGTTTAAGAGCAGAAAAAAAGCTTTGCTATTGTATTATGTTTTATGCATTATTGGATTGATTATATTTTTCAGCCGATTGAATAATTCTGATACAAGCATGTACATTATCTGCGCTTATCTT
>JAFBAF010000179.1 GCA_019247895.1 Parafilimonas sp.
AATTTGCAAAAAAGATTGACGTATTTAATTACATATCCTCATGGTTGTATCGAGCAAACAACATCTTCTGTATTTCCGCAGTTAGTATTAAATCAATTAATGGATTTGAATGATAAACAAAAAGCAGAAATAGATCGCAACATAAAACTAGCTTTACAGAAGTACAATAATTTTCAGCAAAGCGATGGCGGATTTAGTTATTGGCCCAATGAGGGCAACAGCGATGAATGGGGCAGCAATTATGCAGGACATTTTTTGTTGATCGCACAATCGAAAGGTTACACTATTTCGCAAAACATGTTGCAATCGTGGAAGCAATATGAACGCAGCAAAGCACTTGCATGGAATGTAACTTCTGCACCGTGGTATGGAACTGATTTGATGCAATCATATCGTTTATATTTATTAGCGTTAGCAGGTTCACCGGAATTAGGTGCAATGAATAGATTAAAAGAATGGAAGTTTTTATCGCCTGAGGGCAAATGGAGATTAGCAGCAGCATATCAATTAATCGGACAAACAAAAGTTGCATTGCAATTGATCAGCGGCTTGCCAACATCATTTCCAAAAAGAATAAATCCGGGTTTTACGTTTGGCAGCGATTTGCGTGACCAGGCAATGGTATTAGAAACTTTGGTAACGATGAAACGCAATGCAGAAGCAAATCAATTGGTGAAAACAGTTGCCGCAAGATTATCGCAAGATGATTGGTACAGCACACAAACAACTGCATATAGTTTAATTGCGATTGCTGAATATGCAGGCAGCAATAAGTCAAATCAAAAAATTATTGTTGCAGGTAAATCCGGGAATCAAAACATCAACATTAATTCATCATCTGTTGTTGCACAAAATGCATTACAATGGCAAAATGGTAAAGCCAATGTTCAGTTACAAAACAAGGGCAACAATGTTTTATTTGTGCGTGTAATTAATGAAGGCAAACCAATAAATGGTGATGCTATTTCATTCACTAATGATCCAAACATTTTAAAAGTGAATGTGAGTTATGTTACTACAGACGGCGATGCCATCAGCATTGATTCAATAAAACAGGGTACTGATTTTGTTGCGAAAGTTCTGGTTACAAATCCGGGCAAAAGAGATACTTACACCAACATGGCATTGAGCGAAATCTTTCCGAGCGGCTGGGAAATTTTGAATACAAGATTGTATAACAGTGAAGGTAGCTTTCAATCATCGCCAAGTGATTATATGGATATTCGCGACGACCGTGTGTATTATTATTTCGATTTAAAGCCTTACGAAACAAAAACATATTATGTGCAGTTGAATGCAGCTTATCCTGGTAAATATTATTGGCCGGGTGTGTACTGCGAAGAAATGTATGATCACAATACAAGCGGTGGTGTGAAAGGTAAATGGGTGAAAGTTGTTGAATAGAAAACCTCGCCTAAGACTAAGCGAGGTTTTTCAACCCTAAACCCTTAAAAAACGTTATAAAGATAATAAGATTTAATGTTATATATGCAAATATTTTTTAACACAACAGGAGAGGTTAACAGGAGATCTATCTTTAAACGCATTATTTAAATATTCATTTTAAATAGTTGAATATGGAAATAAAACCACTTATAGTTGAAAGAATTTACACCGCTGCCAGCGATAAAATATGGGAAGCATTAACCGATAAAAATAAGATGAAGCAATGGTATTTTGATATTGCCGGATTTAAGCCGGAAGTTGGCTTTGAATTTACATTTAACGGTGGTAGCGACGAAAAAACCTATGTTCATTTTTGTAAGGTCATCGAAGTAATTCCCAACAAAAAATTAAAACATAGCTGGCATTACCAGGGTTATGAAGGCATGAGTTATGTAACGTGGGAATTATTTGATGAAGGTGAGAAAACACAATTAAAATTAACGCATGAAGGTTTAGAAACATTCCCGCAGGTAAGCAAAGATTTTTCGAGAGAAAGTTTTACGCAAGGATGGAATTACATTCTTGGCACTTCATTAAAAACATTCCTGGAAAAGCAAAGCTGATCACTCCATTTTTTTGATCTTGCCGGTTCCTGCAACGCTTTGCGAAATAGCTGCGTTGCCTTTATAGTAAACATTGCCAACGCCTGCAATATTTATATTAATTGTGCTGTCAGCAAATAAGTGCGCATCCCCTGAACCTGCAATTTCCACAGCAGCATTTTCAGCTTTCAGATTTTCAGCATGGTAATTACCGCTTCCGGCAATATTTATTTTTGAATTTCTTGTTTCGCCTGTTAAATAAATATCACCTGTTCCTGAAATACTGGAACTTATACTGGGTGTATTCACGTCAAAATGCATATTTCCACTGCCAGAAATATCAAGATCAAGATGATCGCCACCGGAAAATTTATTTGCAGTTATAATATTGCCGCTGCCTGCCAAACTAAAGCCTTCAAGCTTACCCGTAGTTATATACAGTTTTATTTTTTTAGATGGGCTTAGATTAATTCCTTTTTCGGAATGAATTCGTAGTTCATTACCATTAATTTCAGTTATAATATAAGATTGAATGTTTTGGTCTGTTTCAATCTTTACCGATGTTGAGTTGCCTTGCGTAAGTTCAACGTCGTAGCTGCCCGCACAACTTATGTTTGTAAAAGATGAAAGCTTTCTTTCAGAAGTGGTTACAGTTCCATCTCCATGTATTGTTTTATTTAAAGGGTTATTGCATGAAAGAAATGCTATAAATAAAATAAATGCAGTTAAGTATGTTTTCATCTGTTATTTTTTTGGTTTATATTCAAAAAAGACGTGATTCGCCATAAGTATAATGGCGTTTATTTTCATTTGGCTGCTAAAATTAGGAGAATAAAGTTTAATCTTATAACACATATTCCAGTTTCTTATCTTCGCACTTCTTTTATGACTGAAAAAATATTGATTCTTGATTTTGGAAGCCAATACACACAGTTAATTGCCCGTGCCGTAAGAGAAGCCAATGTTTATTGCGAGATCATTCCATTCAATAAAAATTTTACTGCTGATAAAACAATAAAGGGAATTATTTTAAGCGGTTCGCCGTTTAGCGTGAATGAAACTAATGCTCCAACTGTTGATATTCCGTCTTTCATAAAAGAAACACCTGTTTTAGGAGTTTGCTATGGTGCACAGCTTACTGTGAAAGAATTTGGCGGTAAGGTTGAAAAATCGAATAAGCGTGAATTTGGAAGAGCAAAACTACATAAGCAACAAAATGATGTTTTGCTTGCTGATGTAACAGATGACTCACAGGTTTGGATGAGCCATAGCGATACGATTACAAAATTACCTGAAGGCTTTGAATTGCTTGCTACCACAACGAATATTCCTGTTGCTGCATTTAAAAATTCAAATTTCGCACATGTTCTGTATGGCATACAATTTCATGCTGAAGTGTATCATTCCACCGAAGGCAAAAAAATTATTAAAAATTTTCTTGTAAACATTTGTGGTTGTAGGCAAGATTGGACGCCGGCATCTTTCATTCATGAAACCGTGGATGCGTTAAAAAAACAGATTGGTGATGCAGATGTAATAATGGCTTTAAGCGGTGGTGTTGACAGCACAGTTGCAGCAACACTCATAAGCAAAGCAATTGGTGAAAGATTACACGGAATTTTTGTTGACAACGGTGTATTGCGTAAAGATGAATTTGATTCTGTGCTTGAAACTTATAAAAAGATAGGTTTGAATGTGACAGGTATTGACGCGAAAGAAAGATTTTATACAGCATTAACCGGGAAAACTGATCCTGAAGAAAAAAGAAAAACAATAGGGAAATTATTTATTGATGTTTTTCATGACGAAGCAGAAAAAATAAAAGAAGCAAAATTTTTAGGACAGGGAACTATCTATCCTGACGTGATTGAAAGTGTGAGTGTGCATGGTCCATCGCAAACAATAAAATCACATCATAACGTAGGCGGCCTGCCTGATGTAATGCATCTTTCTTTAGTTGAACCTTTGCGTTTTTTATTTAAAGATGAAGTAAGAAAAGTCGGTTTAGAGCTAAGTATTCCGGAAGACATGATCAATCGTCATCCTTTTCCGGGTCCTGGCCTTGCAATAAGAATTTTAAGCGATATAACTGAAGAAAAAGTAAAGCTGTTGCAACAGGCAGATGATATTTTTATAAGTTCGTTAAAGGAATACAACCTATACAATAAAGTATGGCAGGCAGCCGCTATTTTATTACCCGTAAAAAGCGTTGGTGTTATGGGCGATGAACGCACTTATGAATATACAGTTGCGTTGCGAGCCGTAACATCTGTTGATGGAATGACAGCAGACTGGGCGCATCTACCGCACGAATTTCTTGCACATGTATCAAGTGAAATTATTAACAACATTCGTGGCATTAATCGTGTTGTATATGATATCAGTAGTAAACCACCGGCAACAATTG
>JAFBAF010000307.1 GCA_019247895.1 Parafilimonas sp.
ATAGTTTGCTGTAATTACGTTTTTACCTGATGCATCCACTGTAATATGCGCCGGCGCCAAACCATCTGTGGGTTGCTTGTTTAAAAAAGTGAGTTCTCCTTTCTTTTTATCAAAAGCAAATGCGCTTACTTCACCGGCAGTAGTGCCGCTGTTTTCATTAACGCTATACACAAACTTTCCATCTTTTGTAATACATAACCATGATGGATTTTGAACGCCGCTTGTTTTACTTACAAAAGTTGCTTCACCTTTATTTGGATTGAAACGGTAAATGTAAATGCCATCGTTTGCACCGCCGTCTGTATATGTTCCAATGAATAAATAATAGATAGGATTTTGTGCATTGATATTTGCCATAAAAAATGCACTAAGAATTATTAAAAAGATTTTTTTCATACAGTAAGAAAAATTTTATAGTAGATGTAAATGTAAAAAAGATTAGAAAAGGAACTTGTTAATTTAAGTACGCATAAAAAAGGCTGCCTTAAAGACAGCCTTTAAAATTATCTTTTTTGTTTTTACTGAACGATCAGTTTATATTTTGTTGAATCATTATTGCCTTCAATAACTATGTTATAAACGCCGCTTGCCAATTTGGAAACATCAATTTTGTATGAATCGCTGTTCATAACATAATTGGCAATTTGCTGGCCTGTGTTGCTCAATAATCTTATGTTGAGATTCTGCGTATTGCCTGGCAATTGTATCGTTACAAAATTGGTTGCAGGATTTGGTGAAATTGTGATTGAAGGTTTTACATCTGAGAAGTTAAGTGAACGAACATCAGAGTAATTTGCCTTGCCATCTTTATCAACTTCTTTTATATGATAAATATTATTGCCGTTAACCGGGTGTGCATCTGTATATTGGTATGAACGTTCAATTGAACTATTGCCCGCAGCTTTTACTTCACCAACTTCAGAAAACTGTTTGCCATCTGTACTTCTTTCAACAACAAATTTATCGGTGTTAGATTCCTGTTCTGTTGTCCATTTTAATAAGGCGGCACTGCCTTGCTTTTCTGCAGTAAAGTTGCCAAAGTTTACAGGCAATGCAGAAGGCACATCGTATGCAGGTACGCCATCTTTTGTGTTAGCTGTTGAACCTTCCTTTGCACTATATCCAAGGCCACGGTTGGCAAAGGCAGTCCATATTTCTTTACTGTATTTTCCTCCATACAACAAAGTGTCTGCTTTAAGAATTCCGTCTCTGCCGTCAGCAAAACCGGGGCTGCATTTAGTTTGTTTTAAACCTTCAGTAACGAGACTTAATGCAACTATATTTCCACCTGTACCTGTTGCATCAAAAATATTTTGACTGATACCATAATCTTTAACAAGATTCCATGTCATATCCCAAAGCATGGTAGTCCACATTTCGCCAATTGCATGCGGATCGGGAGGGCTAAGAAGGCTGCCGGGAATAGTTTTCAAGGAGTCATAAGTCCACGGATCGTAATTAAAATTTGTTGAATAAGGATAGATGCGAATGCCTGTACCGTTTGTATCAAGTCCGAATGCATAATTACCGATAGCTCTTATATGATCGCCGCCTATTGATGCTTTAGCCCAGTTTTGTGTTACCATTAGTGCATACCAATCACTCCATCCCTCACCCATTTGTTCCTGGTTAGATAAACAAGCTGTACCAATAAGGCGTGTAGATATGCCATGAGTATATTCATGCGTTGGAATCGTATTGTCTATTTCACCATCTATATCAGGGGTATATTGTAAGGTGGCGTTTACATTTCCGGAGCCATACGACTTGAGTTTCTGCGCAGAATCATATTGAATAAATACGCCGGGAATAGTGATGCTGTTATCAAGTGGTGTAGCACTCATAGTAATCAAAACATCTCCGCGTGTATCCGCAGCATTTCCAACAGGAATATATCTTGGGTCAGTTGGAGAAACATTGCCTACAATTATAGCTTTAGCGCCTGCGGATTGAGCATTGTGATATTTAACTGTAAAGTTGCACGATCCTCTGTCGACGTAAGCTATTTTTCCTGCGAGTGCAGAGGCATTTGCCGCACTTCCGCATGCGTTACTTGAGTCAGGGTGTAAAGCGTCTATAAATATAACTATGTCAGAAGTGATGGGCCCCTTTATGTTAAGCTTATTGCTGTTACTCACGTTTCCTTCAACAGAAGGTTTGCCGCCTTTAAAAGCATTCGGTGAGTTTACGTAAAACGTTTTGGAAAGATTAGGAAACCATAAGTACATCTGTTGGCGCGGATTTGAGCCATCTGCAGGTGTCGCAAAGTTTGCATTGTCGATATGTGTACCCTTGCCACCTCCATCTTGCGCATCTGCGTATACAAAATCGTTTTGTTTTCCGCCACGGCCTAAGTTATTTGTCTGAAAATTTCCTGCGCCTTCATCAAAACCATATTGATAGCTTAGATCATGCATCAAATTATCCCAGTAAAATAAATTGGTTTCTCCAAAATCAGGTGATTCAGTGGGGTCAGCATTAGGATCAAAAGTAAAGTTGAAAGTTAAGTCTGGCAAACTGGTTGATGAGTTAGGAGAATAACCGGGCGTGTTATTGTTAGAGTCTAAATCTTGTTGTACAAATACATTATTACCGCGAAGATTTTTATAGTCAGTTGTACCGTCGCTATTCCATTTTAAAGTATTTGCATTTTGATCATTATTTCTTGTCCAGGGATCAGTTTCTACACCTGGATCAGCCACCAACGGGCTTTCGTTTGGATAAGCAATCACGTTGTATTTTGCGGAATTGATTGCTTTTATATCTTGTACAGATTTGTTGGAAATAATTTGTTGATCATTATCTTCAAACACTATTAACTGATGCGGTTTTTGGATATTATCATTTGATTTTTCATACACAGTTAAATTTGTTTTGTTTAAAATTTTCCCTGTAACTGCATCAACACTAATATTCCACAAAGCATTATTTACATTAGAAGATATTGTTACCTGCCAGGCTAATTGTAATTCATTTGGTTTATCCTGCGAACGGTACCAGATTAACTTAACCGGAATTTCGTTGTATGAAATACCAAGTTTATCAAACTGGTAAGTATGTTCCTCTGCAATAGTTTTTAAAACCATAGCAGGGGCTTTAATTTGCAACGAAACAGATTGCGCAGCGTTTACCAAAGCAGTTTTTGCATCTATTGAGGGTATTACATTTTTATTTAAGACTGATAAATTTGAAAGTACACTTAAATTACCGGTTACGAATTTATCATTCTTAAAACTGAGGCTATTGATCGCGCCATCGATATCAATACCTGAATAAGTTTGTTGTAAATGAACATACATTGCGTTAGCATGTTTGTCATAATGCGCATCAGCAACACGCCAGTTAGCAAGATCGTTTTGAGCAATTCCGAAAGCGGCAGCATTTTTAGCTACAACGCTTTTAGCAAAAGCTGCAGTGGGCTGATTTTGTGCCTGTAAAAGTAAAGGGATTAAAAACGACAGGAGGAAAATTTTTCTCATAGTTTATTATTTAAAGTATCGGGCAATTTAGTAAATTATTCAATTCACCAATTTCAAATTATAATGCAGGTAAATCGCTTAACTCCTTAAATAAATTGTCTGAAATTTTATAAGCAAAACTTTGGTTGCCGTTTGTAACAACAAAATAATTTATAGATAAAGCCATATTATATCTCAACACCTGTTCAATTACTGCCGTATTTATTTGAACGCTATTTTCTTTGCATTCAATAATCATCCATGGTTTATGTTGATTATACACAACAATGTCATATCTTTTTTTAAGCTCGCCTACCTGGATAGTTTTTTCAACAGATATAAGTGACGCGGGATAGTTTTTTACCTGGATCAGGTATTGCAAAAAATTTTGTCTTACCCATTCTTCAGGTGTAAGCGTTACCCATAAGCGACGGCTTTCATCAAAAATTAAATGCTTATTTTTTTCTTTTTTTATGCGAAAATTATGCTCCGGAAAATTTATTTGCAGCATAATGGATGAATGGTAGATAACAAACAATGAATGAATTTTCTAAAATCAGTTTCCATAACTGTCATACATATTATAAGTACTCTCATTATCTTCAAAAAAATGCGCAGCACTTTTATGTTGCTCTAAAATTAAACGCAGCAGCTGCTCATTAAATTGATCGGCAATTGGCTTATCGTCAGAAATTTTTTTATTTGTCATTGATACAAGCATGTCATTGGCGCTTACATCTTTTTCATTCAAAGGTTGCAGTCCGCTAAGTCCTATTTGCCAATCATCATCTTTCTTTATTTTATACCTGAAGAAATAAACATAACCTTTTTTGCCTTTTACATTTGCAATCACTTTTCCTTCAGGTTTAATTTCGCTGATTTCTGTTTTCTTTGAATTACCTACCAATAAAGACCTGGCAATTAAATCTTGTTTTTTATATTTTGAAGGGAACAAATCAATCCTGTCAATTGTTTCGAGTTGTTGCAAAAGATCGCTGCGATAATCATCTTTTGAAGCAATGCCATTTAACGCGGAATCGGGCACAGCTTTATGATGTTTTAGTAATAAAATGGCAATACTTAATTGCAAGCTTGTATCTTTAGATTGCAACAAGCGACTAAAAAATTTTGGCAATGCTTCAACCGAATCATAAAAAGGTAAAAGCAATTCGGCATATTTATCAACATCTGTGGAGCGATAACTATCAGGCGAATAATCATTGTTACTTTGTGTTTCTTCATTGAAATTCTTTTGAGATTGTTGTTCCAATAGTTTCTCTTCAGCATTTTGCTGTTTCTTCATTTCAATCTTTGCATCAAAATAGATTTTGCTGAAATATTCTTTGTAATCCTTTGCTTCAATATAACCACTGTCAAGCAATATTGCTAACAGATCAATTACAGGTTCTTTATAATCTTCAATTGTTGTTAGTTGTAAAATGCCGGGAAATAATGAACGTGTTAACTGTAATGAATCTTGGAAATTTTCAAAGAAGTTGGTGTAATCATCGTAGTTATTAAATAATGGAGGTTCCTGCAGTAAAAGATTTTTTAAAGACGCATAAGATTCTTTGGTTCCAAGATTTTGAAGTGCCCAAAAAACTTCGTTCTGAAAGTAGGCAGTATCGGCGGTTTTTTTATAGATATCATTAAGTGTTTGTACAACTTTGTTCACGCAGCAACTGTCATCAATATATCCTAATTCGGAAATGAATTTTTGTTTCATTTCAAAATAATCCCGTTCGCCATAATTTAAATTATCAATAAAGTTTACGATCCTGCTAATGTTTTCAGCTCCGTAATATACGTTGGAGATTGCATTTCTTGCCTTTGTTTTTGTAAGAGAATCTTTACTGTATAAATCGGTAAAAAAAGTATCGGTCTTATTTGAATAAATTGAAATTGGCTTTTTTGATATTGGTGTAAAGCTTTGAAAAAAGTCTTTTATAAAGCTGCTCTGGAAAGCACTTGTATCTGAAATGGTATATAAATTATACAGCTTATTATTTTTCAAAATTTTATAGTTAGTGATTTGTCTTACGGTATTTGTATCACGCCATAAAATTTTATATCCTTCGCATGAGTCGCAGGGTTTATAAGGTACTTCCGAATATACATAGGCATCATCGTTATCAAAATTCAATTGTTTTTTCCAAAATGCAGCTGAATCCCTGGAATAATAATACTTTGGATAATCATACATGCTTACCAATACAGATTCGCCGGTTAAATCGCTTTTAAACATTGCATACTGATTTTTCGGCCAATAATTTTCACCCTGTAATTGTGCAACAAAACTTTCATCATGCAATACTTCATACATAATGTTACTAAGCGAGGAATCAAGCGCGGGTTTTACAGGCGTTTTTACACTGAAATCAAGCAATGTATCAGTGTAAATTGTTGAAGCAGGATATTCAGGTTTATTAAACCCCAATGAATTAAAAAACGAGGTATCTGTATTATTTTTTCTGCTACTTGTTTGTGTTAACAAAAAATATTGCGGGCCTTTTAATATTGCTTCCGCATTTATAAACGTTCCGTTCTTTAAAGAAAATTGCATTTTCAGTGCATTGTAACTGCCAACTTTTGTAAAATTTCTTGAAATTTCTTTATCAATATTATCTGATGATTTTAAGCTTTGTTCAATAAGGCTAAGATCAAAAGTATCTTCTTCCATAAAGCTTAAATTGGTAACTGTTTTTTTATAAACAGAATATGCATTTCCGGTAATACTATCGTTTGCTTCAAATTCCCATTTATCAACATTATCTATGTTGTATGTATTTTTATTTACCAATGGGTACTGCGGAAAATGAACATGAAAACCTGCGGTAAACGATGTAAAATTTAAAGGTGCTGTAACTTGCGGTTTAATTTTTATGGAATTGAAAAATGTTTCCGCCTCATCACCATTTATATAATCATCAGTGCCGCTCATTTTAAAGATCAAAATTTCGAAAGGTGTAATAAAAATATTGTAGCGTTGCAAATCGCCACGACGTGTTCTGTTGGTGATATCAAAACCTTTATAGCCGTTTTTTTCGATTGGTTTTTTGCTTATGATCTTCCCGGGAATATTTTCATACAGCAAGCTATCTGTTTTCTTAAAAACGTCATTCAAATTTTGCCCGAGCAAACCTGCATGTGTTTTCACTCTTGTAAGCATGTAATAAGCGCCATTATCCATATCGGCATATTGCCAGTTATCGTTTGTATTATTAAAATTAGATGCAGGCATTTTGTACAAAGGCCCGGGCATTTGTACGCTTATAAAACCGTCGTCAGTAGTTTCATTATAAAAACTTACAGGCACTTTCAATTTTTCAACCGATTCTTTTGCAGTGGCATCCCTGTCCTGCATAAAAATTGGCCGAAGTGTATACCCTTTTTTGCGCAACAGTTCAATTACACCTTTGCTGCCGGGCAAATGTGCCGCACCAACACCAACAAATATGCTGTGTTGTTTTATCAAAGTATCAATAGAGTTTGCCTGGATTTTATTCCGCTCATACAAAAATTTATCAATATATGCGGGAGAATTAAAAGAAATACGTTCCAGCGAATCGAGCAGATCAAGGTCGCCGCGGCGATAGGCTTCCTGGATTTTTTTTTCAATATCATAATTCTCATTACGACTTGCATCACTGGTCTTCTTCATCCTTTCTTTAGCCATTGCGGCATAAGCTTCAAATAAAATTTTTTGTGTTTGATAGTAATCTTCCACCCCGCCGGCAAGCTTGCCAAATTTTCTTCCTGTTTGATATATGTATAGATCTAAATAGGTGTTTTCTTCATAATCCTGTTGTACTGAAAAGGTACGGTACAACAG
>JAFBAF010000114.1 GCA_019247895.1 Parafilimonas sp.
CAGCAAATAACACCAAATATTTTTCGTAAGCCTTAATTTCAATCCACAATTTAATAACGGAAAACTTATGGAATTTGGCCGCGTTCCTGAAGAAGAATTAAACAATATTGATTTTAGTTTACCAAAAGAACCTGCATTTAATAAAAACATTTTGTCGGGTAAGAAAAACAACAATGCAAAAATGTATGTTGGCTGCGCAAAATGGGGAAGGCAGGAGTGGGTTGGAAAAATTTATCCTGACAAAACAAAAGAAAAAGATTTTCTAAAACATTACGTACAACATTACAACTGCATTGAACTAAATGCAACGCATTATAAAATTTATGGTGAACGCGGCATTGCAAAATGGAATGAGCAAGCTATTGGCAAAGACTTTTTATTCTGCCCAAAAATGTATAAAGGAGTAACGCATTTTGGAAGATTAACTGATAAGCCATTTCTTGTTACAGAATTTTTAAGAGGTGTGTTAGCTTTTCAAAATCATCTTGGTCCAATCTTTATACAAGTGAGCGATGCATTTTCTCCAAAACGTAAAGAAGAATTATTTACATTCTTAAAATCGTTGCCAATCGATTTGCAATTCTTTGTCGAAGTTCGACACACGGATTGGTTTACTAAACCAGATATCAGCAAAGAATTTTTTGAAACATTACATGCGTTAAACATGGGCGCTGTTATAACAGATACAGCGGGCAAAAGAGATTGTGCGCACATGCATTTAACTATTCCAAAAACTTTTATTCGCTATGTAGGTAATAGCTTGCATCACACAGATTACACAAGAATTGATGCATGGATAGAGCGTATGAAATGTTGGTTAAACAAAGGCATTGAAGAATTATTTTTCATTATGCACATGCACGATGAAGCAACATCGCCTGAGCTTACTATTTACTTGGTTGATAAGATGAATACAGAATGCGGATTGAATTTAATGAAACCAAAGTTTGTTGAGAAGAAAGATGATAAAAATCAAGGCAATTTATTTTCATAAATATGCACTGGATTATTCTATGAATTAATGATAACTTTTTTTAGAGAACTATCTGATACAGATATTTCAGAAAACAAACAGTTTAAACTTTTCAATCTATCCTTCATTACATCAATATATTCCTGTTTATTATCAATTATAACACAATTGCGATTTAATTGTATTGCCGCAATAGCTGTAGAACCACTTCCCGCAAAAGGGTCAAGGATATTATCACCTTCTTTTGAAAAAAGTTTTATGAAAAAATCGGGAAGGCTGATAGGATATACAGCAGGATGTCCCATATTTTTTCCTACAACAGCAACGCTTACAACATTACCCGGCAAAACAAAATCTTTATCAACCCATTTATTTAAGTCTCTGCCAAAACCACTTTCGTTTTCACTATTGTGTCTTGCCGCACTTTTCCCGGAAAGATTTGAAAGTCGTTTATCAGCCCAATTGCCTATTGGTTTTTGAACAGCTTCCTGGTACATACAAAACTTTTTATTTTTTGTAAGATGAAAGCAATATTCCCACTCATCTCTTAGTCTATTTGGCCAATAGCCAGGCATGGCATTTGGTTTATGCCATATATAGTCATCAATGCATAACCATCCAACATCATTTAATGCCATTATAGTTTTCCATACATATCTATTACGTTGACCATCTACAACTTTATCTTTTATATTTATAACAAAAGAGCCATCATCAGCCAACACGCGATAAAGTTCTTTATGAAATGTCAAAAAATAATCCGGAAATTCTTCTGGTGTAATACTATCATAATGTTTTGTTCTTGCATCTGCATAAGGTGGTGAAGTAATAATTAAATTAAAATAACCATCAGGATATTGTTTTAATATATCTCTTGAATCACCTAAATGTATATTTGCTCGTGTTTTCATTTTTTCAATTTACCACAAAAAAGATCAACTAATTTATAGGCATCATTAAATAAACCTTCATCATTTATTAAACCATATTCTTTACAAACATCTCCAAAAGATTCTATTAGTTCTTGAGGAGGTGTTATACTAAGACTACTTTGCTTATTCTGTTCCAATAAAACCTGTAATACAAAATGACTTACCTCATCATAATTATAATTTGCAAAAAAAGGCCAGAAAAAATCCGAAAGCCATACTTCTGTATTAATCGAATAAGGTTGCTTAGTTTTTGATTCAAGTCGTATAATCCGTTGCCCTTTGTCCATTGCTATTCCAAACACACATAGGTATGGGCCAGTTCTGTTTTTATCATTCTTTGCTACATCTTCTAAGGCTCGGATAGCCTTAGGAAAATCTTGACCACCAACTGTATTTGCTCTATTCTTTACTGAAACATAAATATTGATTTGACCATTGCCATTTTTTTCAAGAAGAATAGCATTGAAATCTGCCTCTGCTGCTCCTATATCTGAAATAGATTTAAACCTTCCTGATTCTATAGCTGTATCCCTTGCAATAAATTGATAACGCCAACCAGAATTCATTCTTTCTTTTTGAATTGTTCGATTTCGAAATTGCTCTTTTGCAACTTTGCTATAGTGTATATTTAAACAATCATATGCAGTGGCAGCAGGATCTCCACAATATTTTATAAAATACTTGAACAATTCTTTTCCACCTTTTTTTAAAATCTCATTAATTTTTTTTGGGTCACTAATTTCTTCAATATTTAAAATAGCCCTGCTAGATTTAAGATTTGCATTAGTAATAGCTTCTTGTATAATTCTTTTGAAAGTTTCAATTGAAATTTTAATTGTATGACTTTTGAATTTGGAATCATCAAAAAAACCAATAAACCTATTACCTTCTTCCTGAATTCGAGGATAGTGTTGAATATTACTGCGTAAAGCCATAAACAATATTAAAAATTGTTTTGATTTTAAAAATTATAAATTTAGAACAACTGTTCATTAATTTTTTTGAATTATCAATAACTCATTTTTCTTTCCTCAACTTATACGCTTCTTCCAAGGCATTCTTCACTAATTTTTTATTTGCTTTTTTAAGATCAATTGTTGTTGCACCTTTCAATCCCCATTTATTTGGAACAGGAAAAATAATCTCACTATTTGGCGGACAAAAAATAAACTGCGTTTGTGTATCAAACATCAAATTCAGTGTTGACTCCCTTTCTAAAAGTGTCGCAAATATTTTTTTGTTTACTGTAAATGCAGTGCGATGAAAGTGCGGCTTCTCATCTGTTCCTTCAAAAGATAATGCTATTTGTCTTGCTTCGTCAGAAGTTACCATTCTTATGCTGTCATAG
>JAFBAF010000089.1 GCA_019247895.1 Parafilimonas sp.
TGATAGCGGCCAACTTCGAATGTTTCTGGCAGATCTTTAAACAAAGGACTGTTGACTGTTGACCGTTGACCGTTAACCGTTCTTACTGGTGTTGCTACTCCATGAAACACGCTTGATAAATTTGTGAGCTTTCCGCCAAACACTTCACCAATTGCCTGGTGACCTAAGCAAACACCCAGTATTGATTTTGTTGCTGCATACTCTTTTATCAATGGCAATAACAAACCGGCTTCAGATGGAAGTCCCGGTCCGGGTGATAATATGATCTTGTCATAACGTTTAACATCTTCAATCAAAATTTTATCATTCCGATACACGTCAACTTTTTCATGCGTTATTTTTTCAACTAAATGCACAAGATTATAAGTAAATGAATCGTAGTTGTCAAAAATTAAAATTTTCATAAACCCTCCCAACCCTCCCTAAATGAGGGGCTTTTAAGTTCAAAATTTTTTAAGAGTTCTCTTTTCATAAGTAATATTAAAAGTTTACGCTCTTCAAGTGTCCCTTTAGGGAGATTTTAGAGGGTTTCTGCTAATCCAATCGCTTTCTTCAATGCACCCAGTTTATTATTCACTTCCTGCAATTCATTTTCCGGTTGCGATGCTGCCACAATTCCGGCGCCTGCCTGGTAATGCAATGTGTTTTCCTTGCTTAAAAATGTACGTATCATAATTGCAGAATTACAACTGCCATCAAAACCAATAAAGCCAATACATCCTGCATAATAACCACGAACTGTAGGTTCATATTCGTCAATCAATTGCATTGCTTTAAATTTTGGGGCGCCGCTTAAAGTGCCTTGCGGAAATGTAAGCGCCAACAATTCAAACGGGTTTGCGTTTGTACGCACATTACCAATAACCTCGCTTACCAAATGAATAACATGCGAATAATAATGCACCTGCCTGAAATGATTCACCAATACATTATCGCAACAACGGCTCAAATCATTTCTTGCAAGATCAACCAACATGGTATGCTCCGCATTTTCTTTTGCATCTTTCAATAATTCTTCTGTTAATGCGCGATCTTTTTCTTCATCGCCTGTACGTTTAAATGTACCTGCAATGGGATGTACTATCGCTTTTCCATCTTTAATTATTAATTGCGATTCAGGACTTGACCCCATCAGTTTATAATCGCCATAATCAAAATAAAATAAATAAGGCGAAGGATTGACGCTGCGCAATGCACGATAAACATTGAATTCATCACCGGTAAATTTTTGAGAAAATCTTCTGCTTAAAACTATTTGAAAAACATTACCAATAAAACAACTTTCAATACCTTTTTTGACGATAGAAATATAATTTTCATCGCTCATGCTTTTTGTTTCAGACGCATTGCATTTAAATGGATATACAGGAACATCTTTACTTTTTATTAATGACTCAATTATTTCAACTTCACTTCGCAAACCTGCAATAACATTTTCACATAAATACATCTCATCTTTAAAATGATTAACAGCAATTACATATTGATACAACCTGTATCGCATTACAGGTATTTCCGGTTTTTCTTTTTTGCTTTTTAAATTAACCGTTTCAAAAAACTGCACAGCATCATACGTACAATAACCATATAAACCCTGGGCGGTTTTCGCCTGCTTATCATCAACACTATTCACATGAAATTTTTGCATGAAATCCCATAACAATGCAGGCACATTTACGGCATCATTGATCTGTTTTTTTTCAGGGTTTTGATTTGGGTATTTTAATTCGATCTCGTTATAATTTGTTATCTCGATTCCGCCAATGGCATTAATACCGATATAAGAAAAACTATTTTCAGCAGAATGATGATCCGCGCTTTCCAATAAAATCGTATCGCGAAAACGATCTCTTAAACGCAAATAAATTCCAACCGGCGTGTAAACATCAGAAAGCATTTTTTTATACCGCGTATCTATTTCAATTTTCTTCATTTTGTTTTTTTATGTTACCAGCTTTTGCTCTTATCTCATCACGGGTTGTGTCACTCACTTGCACTGTATATTTTCAATCAGCATAAATAAAAAGCCCCGACAAGAATTCTGTCGAGGCCTAATTATTTTATATAATAATGACATTACAAGCCCCGCCAGGAATTTGTATGCCACCACCAATTATTATTTAAATTAATTTTTTGCATTGCAATGCGAATATGGCTAACAAAACTGAAACAACAAAATTTGTAAAGATTTTTTTGAATTAAAATAACAAGCATAATAAATGCATAAATATTTACAACAAACTTTTACATTGCTCCCATTTGTTTTAAGAACTTTTCCGAATTTGCTTTTGTCAACGGCGGCGGATTCATGCTCAGCGATTTTTTAAAACTGGTAATTGCATTTTTCTTATCTCCATTATTAAAATAACCTTCACCTAAGCTATCCCAAACGTTAGCACTTTCCGGATGTCGTTTTGTATTTAGGATAAAAAATTCAATAGCCTTGTCTTTTTGTCCCTGGTTCATTAATTGGTAAGCATACAAGTTCAATTCATTTTCTGTTGAAAGTTGTATAGCAGTATCCATCGCCCTGGCAGACTCATCAGCTTTTCCCTGCGCTTTAAGCAAATTCGATTTTAAAGTGAGTGTAGTGAAATTTCTATTTTGCGCTATTGCCTGGTTGCTCCATACAACTGCCTGCTCAAGGTTTACATTATTTTGCAGCGCATAGTTTGCGGCACTGGCGTAACCCTGCCATGAAAAACCAACTGTATTTTTCAATTGCTCCACAGCATTATCCATTACAATCTTATCTACATCAAATTCTATTTTTACGGGAAACTGTTTCTTCTCCCAATTCAATGCTAACTCGGCAGAATTCTTGGTGTTATTGATGAAATCATAAGTAAGCATTTCTGTCATTGGAGCTTCACGCAAATGTATTTTTGCACGCATCAGATCATGCGTTGAATCATACCAAAAACTTCCCCACGATTTATAATCTTTTGATAAGATAACTTCTCCGTCATTATCGCTATTGATAACAAAAAACAATCCGTATGTTCCTGCTGCAACAGGCTGTCCTTCCACTTTTGCATCATTAGAAAATGTAATGGTAGTGTTTTCGTTTGCGCCTGCACGCCACGGCGCACGATTACCGGCACCAAAACCCTGCACATTATACCCGTACGAAACAAGAGAATCCCAAATTTTACGTCCCTTTACTGAAGGTCTTGAATAATTTACGGTAACCGTTGAAATACCTATGGTTTGTGTAACTGATGCAGCGGGGCTTGGCGTTCTTGGTGT
>JAFBAF010000135.1 GCA_019247895.1 Parafilimonas sp.
ATTGATATGAGCATGGTGCCAACTGATTTTTCTTTTTATGATTTGTTGATTGAAGCTGTAAAAAAAGGTGATGTGCCGATGAGCAGAATTGATGATGCAGTAAAAAGAATTTTATTATTGAAGATGAAAGTTGGTTTGTTTGATAATCCCTATCCTGAAGACGCTGCGACAAAAAATTTTGGCAAGCCTGAGTATCAGCAAGTGGCTTTAGATGCAGCGCATGAAGCAATGACTTTATTAAAAAACCAAAACAATATTTTGCCTTTACAAAAAAATATAAAAGTGTTGGTTGAAGGTCCAAGTGCACAAAGCATTACAGCATTAAATGGTTGTTGGAGTTATACATGGCAAGGCAACCAGGAACAATATTATCCGAAAGACAGCAAGACAATTTTTCAAGCAATAAGTGATAAAGTTGGTGCATCAAATGTTTTTACAACAACTGCTTCACGAGATTTTGACAATGCAAAAAACTATGATACTGCCGCGTTGCGTGCTTCTGCTGCAAATGCAGATGTTATTGTTTTGTGTTTGGGTGAAAATGCGTATGCAGAAAGTCCGGGCAACACAAGAGATTTAGCATTGCCCGATAACCAAATTGCATTGGCGAAAGTTGCAGCATCAACAGGCAAACCGGTTATTCTTATCTTAACTGAAGGCAGGCCACGTTTTATTACTTCAATCGAGCCAAATATGCAAGGCATTTTAATGACCTACTGGAGCGGAAGAAAAACCGCAGAAGCTGTTGCTGATGTTTTGTTCGGCGATTATAATCCTGATGGAATTTTGCCTTTTAGTTACGAACGCAGCATGGGCGAAATGGTTTTGTATGACCGCAAACCAACAGAAGATATCCGTGAAGTTTTTAATGATAATGTAAGCGGCGGTTATGATCCATTATATCCTTTTGGTTTTGGATTGAGCTATACAACTTTTGAATACAGCGATATTAAATTAAGCACAAACACATTAACACGTTCAAACAAACTCAATATAAGTATTACTGTAAAAAATACAGGCAATCGTGATGGTAAACACACAGTTGAATTATACACGCATCAGCATTATGCAAGCATCACTCCTTTTGTAAAAAGATTGCGTGCATTTCAAAAAGTTGATTTGAAAGCAGGTGAAAGCAAAACGTTGACATTTACTTTAAATAAAAAAGATTTGGCTTTTGTAAATGCTGATTTAAAAACGGTAACTGAGCCAGGCGATTTTGATGTGATAGTTGGTGATAAGAAAGCAACGTTTAGTTATAAGTAATTAAAAAAATCATTCTTCAATCACATATCCAATCGGTTTATAAGAAAAATTATTGCTCATGCCTGCTGAACATGCAGTCATTCCGACTATCAAATCCATTTTTGCCTGTAGTGTAACATGATCACCAGCTTTACTTTTTGGAGGCAACACAGAAACTTTACCTGTAACGCCGTCAACAGGAACATTCATAAAAATATTAAAGCAGGTGGGAATGTTATCCGGCGCAATCTCATATTCTTTGAGCGCTTGGCAAAGATTGCCAAAACAACCGCGATGCGGATTTGTATCACCATAAATTATTCTAAACATTTCTGCACTGCATGGCGTAAGTAAAAAATCATGCTGACCAACAGTGTCTTCAATCATCTCAAACATAACATTGCTGCGATTAGAATAAAACAGATTGCCTTTAGTTAGATAAATTGTTTCAGCATAATCTATTGTTCTGCCCGATGAAAGATATTCAGCTTTATCATGCAGGTTGTAACAAATAAAATCAGATACCTGCTCACCTTCTACATCAACAACTTTAAGCCGTTGATTTTTTTTTAAAATAAATGAAGTGCCGCTACGCGGAGGGATTATTGTTAGTTGTTGCATGTGTAATTTTTAAAGGGCATTTCCAGCTGTCATCATACTTGCGGCCACTATATTGGTATACTTCTGATGCTTCCCCAAAGTCTTGTAACATTGGATTTACAGAACCCGATAATGCAATGTCGCGTTTTCTTACCGCATGCTTCATCTTTTCATATTTATTGATGGTTTTTAACTGTTCAAATTGTGCATGCGGATTAAATACCAACGCCGGATATTTGAATTTCCGGGATTGCCTGCTGCTTGCCGGGTGAAGCCCGATAATATAAAAAGCTTCTTGCTTTATACTAAAACTAAATTTTGCTGAAGCCGGGTCCTTTTCTACACGATTATCATAGTCGTAATGTTGCGCATCAAGACTTTGAAGCGCATTAAGCCGCTGCCATAACAAAGCATCAAACATTTCTTCATTATGTATATGCTGACCTGAGAAAATAATAACGGCACTATAATAAAAACTGTTGGAATCTCTGTATTCGTCTACAAAATTATATAGAAACTGTAGAATGTCATAATCATCTTTAGGGCAAGCCATATTGCCGGCTACCATACATCTTACCTGTTGATTTGCAACGGCAGCTTTTGCTGCTATGCAGGGAAATTCCTTCGCATTTATAAAAGTTAAGTATTCATCGATGATACCGGCATTACCAGTTTCATGTGCAGGCATGGGAAAAATCATAACTAATGATAAATAAAATTGTGCCGAAGATTTATATAATCAAACTACAGCTCCGTTTCTGCATCAATTCGTCCAAGCATTGTATATTCTTTTCTCGCTGATTTTAAGAATTTCCAGCCGCGTTTAAAACCCCAGTAACGATTTCCATTTTTATGATTGTACCTTGAAATTTGATATAAAATTTTCCAGTGTTGTAAAAATATTTTATGCGCCTGTAACAAAGTATTACCATTTCCATATGCATGATGCGGTTCTGCGCCGCTGCCATTAAATTCAAGAATAGAAAAATTTTTACCTTGTTTTAAATCTTCAATCGAAGCGCATTTAATATCATAACGTCCGTAATAAAAATGTTTGGTGTAATGGCTGAGGTCATCAAATACTTTTAATAAATGCTCATCTTTTTCATGTTCAAGGCTAACCAGTTTTCCGCCGCGGCTAAGATTTAATGCATGCGATAAAATATACACTTCACCTTCAGCAATTACATCATTTAATTTAAGCGCATGTTTTGCTTTCATTTCTTCGAGCCTGAACTGCACACGGTCATAATTCTGTATCAACTGCCACAAAGTTGATTTGCCATCACCCGTTACATTTAAAAACTCTTTTTTTATAAACCCTGTTATAGTGCCTTTCGGTTGCTTCGGAAAGCGATAATAAAATACACTTACTTCAATCGGGTATGTAACCCATTCCTGGATTACATAATCCGAAGGCATTTTATTATGATATTGCTTTAGCTGATTTATGTTATCAATTTTTCTAAACATAAAACCCATCGTACCAATATCCGGTTTAACCGCAAATGGATATTGATAATTATTCGCAGCAATTAGCTTTTCAACTTTTTCAAAAGAAAGCGTTGGATTGATATAAATACTCTTTGGATAAGTATTTGGCGGCAGCTGTTTATACATTTCGCTTTTTCTTTCGCCTTCAAAACCACCAAATGTTAATGAAGGATTTGATGAAGAAAAAAACCACAATGAGCGTGATCGCAAACAATACCAAAACCACACGGGAATTAATGGAATATATTTTACACGCCAGTGCCAGGTTTCCCAATGTGCAATTTTATAAAATGCTTTTTTCAAATTCATTGCATTCAAAAATACAAGCACATCTAAATAATGAATTTATTATTTTTATTTAAAAAATTCTGTATCCAAATAGTGATCTAAAAACTATAATAAGACAGCAATTTCGAAAGTGTATCACCGGTATAAAAAAGCCGGTGTTTAGTTATAAATAAAATGTTTACAAAAGAATGCGTTCGATTTTCTAATTCCACAAATGCCCGTGCCTGTACAAATCAAATAGTACCGCTACCAGATTAAATATAAAATGGAAGATTACGCCGTACCATATTGTGCCAAAACGTTTGCGCATGGCGCCAACTAAAATTCCGAAAGGCACCAGCCAAAACAATGAAATAAAACTAAGATGCATAATACCAAACGTAAAACCAGTTACGATTACCACAACACGCTGGTCTAAAAATGTATCAAGATAATTGTACAAAACGCCGCGAAAGGCAAGCTCTTCAATTATTGCAGGATATAATGCAATTGAATATATCATTACCAGCCACGGCATTGAGTAAATGCTATACCTGTCATAATAGCTCGTATCAGTTCCAAAAAAAGAAAAATTTAATTTGGTAATTATGATGTTAATGATAATTGAACTAATTGCCGCTAATGAAATACAACCTGCAACACGTATAATATTAAAATTGCGAAATCTTAAAAGCGGCTTTATTGTCTTAAAATTTTTAATTACATGATAAAAAGTAAATGCTGCTAAAAAAATCTCCACCCAAAACAGCATGTCATAGCTATCAAACCAATTTGTGCTTTGCACAACAAGACAAACGAACAAATACACTATAAAAAATCCGAATGCCGATTGAAGATTGCTGTTGTTGAACAAACTTATTTTAGTGCCATCAGAACCAAGATATTCACCACAGACATGGCAATACCGATGGAAACCTTTTACCCTTGCATTACAGCTTTCGCAATAATATATTTCAATATAATTTGGTTCAGGCATCATGCTTTATTTGCAATTCTTCTTTAATTAAACTGATACGATATGCTCCCTGTACTCCTCTTAACACAATAAACAATAATGCAATGCACAACAACATTCCTGTCATTCCTTCTAATGTGGTAACCGATTGCTGAAGCTTACCCAAAATGTTTATGGCAGAAAATACAATGAGAATTATAAATGCCGTAAGTAATGCTGTAAATGGTTTGCGCTGACTCCAAAACGCAAGGAAAAAGAACAATGAAGAAAGCAAAGCTGCCATTACTACAATTACATATTTCTGAGCGCTTTGCACAAATATGAAAAATATACCAAGAGCTAAAAAAGCAGCAATAACATATAACACTACTCTTGCAAATGTTACTGCAGTTTCTGCTTTAAATAAAAAATGATTACGTTGCCTTTGTCTATCATTGTAAACACTTACAAGTTCCAGGTTTTTAAGCGGGAACCCGCAGTTAGTACAATAAGAATAAGCAGTTTCATTAACGTATGAACAATGATTGCATATAGTAGCCAGCGTTTGGCTGCGTTCACCCAGAGGCAATAAATTGTTTAATTTCTGTAAGTATGCTATATTTTTTGCCGTTAACACTTAGTCTGTTTGATTCACTTATATACGTAAACTATTTTGTAAAAATACTATTTGCCCGGCGTTGGTTGCCTGCAAAAAATTCTTCAATGAAACCGGGTTTGAAAGGCTCTAACATTTCATTTTTAAAATTAAGTGAAATCAAAAAATGGTAGTTAAACCGGATTCAACTTTGTGCTCTAATCTTTATAATATATAGTATATGAATTCTCACAAATTACCTGCGTTTGAAAGACTAATGATCTTTGCAGGTTTATTCTCGTTCGGACTTCTATTTTACTGGTGCATATTAACAGCAAATTTTCATTATACATTTCTGATATGGAATCTTTTAATGGCATTTGTTCCGTACGCTATCAGCAAAAAGCTGCTTCGAGCTAAACACAACAGTGTAGCAAGTTACCTGTTACTATTTAGCTGGCTGATCTTTTTCCCGGCTTGTATATATCCTTTAACAGATTTATTGCAGTTAAAACCAACCGGCGATATTTCTGTTGTTTATGATGCTGTAATGTTTTTGTCGTTTGCCATTGCCGGTCTTTTACCTGGCTTAATATCATTAAAAAATGTAGAAGTTTTTTTGAAAAAACATACATCGGGCTTTTTCGTAAAATTTTCATTGATGAGCTTCATTTTTGTAAGCAGCTATAGTGCTTGCCTTTTAAGATTTTTACATTTAAAAGACTGGAATATCATATTAGACTTCAAACGGATTTTTTATGCATCAAAACATAGCATTGTAAATCCTACGGATCATTTTCGCGTATGGATAGCTATTGGCTTAATTGTGTTGATTGTAGATGTATTGTATGCGTGGTTTAAGAAGCTTACAATAAAAACAGTAAGAATTAAATTCTAAGACCAAATTTACGGGGTTTTAAAGGCTGAAGGATATATCTTCAGCCTTTTTTTGTTTTAGATAATCTTTAAATGGTTGAATGTATCTTTGCAGCCTGAAATGCTGAACATGAAAAAGCTTGTGCTGATTTTACTATTTTTCCTCACCGGTTTTACTGCAACTGTTAATGCGCAATGTTCTATTTGTACAAAAACAGCTTCTCAATTAGGCGAAAAACAGGGTAAGGGTTTAAATGCAGGAATTATTTATTTAATGCTTACTCCATTTGCCGTCGGCGGTTTTATTGGTTACCGTTGGTGGAAAAGGGAAAAAGCTCTAAAAGAAAATTAAAGCGAATAACTGCTTTAAAAATCCTCAACAAACTTATACAAGTTAAATTCTTTTGCTTTAGAAAGAATAGCTATGTTTTCAGCAAGCTGTTGCAGGTTTACATCTTTCATTCTTTTTTGCTGAATCATTCCGTAAACTTTTTTAGCAAGTAATAAAAAACGTTCATCGCTGATTATTTCATTTGATTGATGAAGCAAAATGTTCTTTAGTAAAATATCTATTCCTTTTTTTTCTGTTGAAACAGTTTTTATAACCGGCGCTTTTTTTTGTTTTATACTGAACGATAATTGCAACATTGATTTGAGATTTTTTTCAAACCGGTCAGCTTCTGGTCTGTCTGCTTTATTCAACACAAAAATATCTGCGATTTCCATCAAGCCAGATTTCATGTTTTGAATTTCGTCACCAGCTTCGGGAACAAGCACAACAACTGTTGTATCTGCAAGCGCAGCAATTTCGGTTTCGGTTTGACCGGCACCAACAGTTTCAATAATTATATGATCGAATGGCGCCGCTTTCATCAAATCTGTTATCTCAATTATTTTAGGATGCAATCCGCCTGTATCTCCGCGGCTTGCCAGCGAACGAATAAATACATTGGAATTATTGAACCACGCACTCATTCTAATTCTGTCGCCAAGTAAAGCGCCTTTTGTAAAAGGAGAAGATGGATCAACACACAGCACACCAACTTTTTTTTGTTGCTGGATTAGTTCATTTATTAAGCAGTCAGTTAAAGTGCTTTTTCCTGCACCCGGCGGACCTGTGATACCAATTACTTTTTTATCAGAATAAGGAAGCAGTTTTAAAAATTCGCTGCTTCCCTCCCGCTCATTTTCAATTAATGAAATGCTGCGCGAAAGTGCTCTTATATTTCCTTGAGTTAGCTGCACTAATTGTTTCCGGTTTCTTTCTAACATAATTTATAAGCGCCTAAGTAATATTAAAAATAAACATAAATAAAATAGTTATTTGCAGATTAAATGCAATGCAATATGAACAGTGAAAAAGAACTTGTTTCAATAGTGATAGCAACATACAATGGTGAAAAATATTTGCAAGAGCAACTCGATTCAATATTTCAACAAACTTATAAAAACTTGGAAATTATTGCTGTTGATGATGCAAGTACAGACAATACTTTACAAATATTGAACGCTTATAGCCTGAAATATGATAACATGAACGTGTTTGCAAACAAGGCTAACATTGGCTATATAAAAAATTTTGAAAAAGGCTTTATGCTTTCATCGGGAAATTTTATTGCTCCGTGTGATCAGGATGATGTTTGGCATGCAGATAAAATAAAATTATTGGTTGAAGCGATCAATGATTGCGTACTTGCTTATTGTGATTCATTCGTATGTAATGAAAGGCTTGAAACTGATGGAAAAAAAATTTCAGACCGCGTGCATTTTACAAATTTGAACAATTGTTTGCAGCAGGCAGTGTTTTCCCGCATTTATGGCAATACAATTTTATTCAAGCATGAGCTTTTGAAAAAGATAATTCCGTTTACAGAGATTCTTCCGCATGATTGGTGGATTACTTTCAATGCAACAATTGGCGGCTGTATAAAGTTTTTAGATAAGCCGATGGTTTACTATCGCCAGCACACGCAAAACGCAATTGGAGCCATTAACCGGGGAGAAAAATCCAAACAGCAATCAGAAGTTAAAAACACTCATTTCGCGGTTGAAGAACACAGAAAAAGAGTTGAACTTTTTTATAAGACTTGCCCGGACAATTTAAAACATGAGAAAGATGTATTGCGTAATTTAAATGAAAGCTATAAAGACTTTTCATTTAAAAATAATTTTAAACGCATGATGCTTTTTTTTAGATATAAAGATCTGTTTCTTGCAGCTAAAAAACACTCGTGGTTGCAAAGAAATCTTTTTCCGGTTAAGATGTTCTTCAAAGTAAAATGATTTATACATTATTTTGAGCAAGAAGTAAACGTGCAATATTGCAGCATCAAAGTAAGCTTTCATATATTTTCCAATGTTGCGTTGCTGCAATATTCCAGTCAAATTTCTTGCTCCAGTTTTTTATAGCTTCAGATTTATTATTTTCAACGAAATCTTTAAGGGCTTTATCAAATGAATTGTTCATATCAATCTCATTAAAGCTATCAAAATAATAAGCATGTTTACCACCAATTTCAGGTAAAGAAGTTGCTTTTGATAAAATAACGGGTTTGCCAAAATGCATCGCTTCAATTACAGGCAATCCAAATCCTTCGGCAAGTGATGGAAAAACAAACGCCATGCAATTTTTTAAATACCAGTATTTTTCACTTTCAGTAATTGCGCCTGTAAAAACCAACCGATTTTCAACATTCAGTTTTTTTGCATGGTCAATTATTTTTTGCTTGTAATCAGCATCAATTACAATTCCTGCAATAATTAATATATTATTGTTATTAACCAGCAGCGCTGGTAAAACATGAAAGTTCTTTTTTGGATGTATAGCCGCAATTGTAAAAATAAAAGATGAGGCAGGAATACTTGCAGGCGAAGATGCAATAACTGCATCATTAATGTTAGAGCCGTTATATATAACATGAATTTTATTTTTTTCAGCTGAAAAATTATTAAGCAGGTCTTGTTTTACAAATTCAGAAATGGCAATTATTGTATCAGCTCTTTTAATTTTTTTTTGAAGGTTATTAAAATATTTTTTTTGCTTTTTTGCAGGCAGATTTTCATGCAAAAAATTTACATCATGAACCGTAAAAACAATTTTGGTTTTTATTGATGCGGGAAAATAATTTGTTCCCTGGAATGTGCAATGCCATACGTCGGCCTTACCCCCAAGCCGCATATAGTGCTTATGCAAAGTTTGATGCGTATAAAAAAAAGAAGCGTTTTTGAATAAGGGAATATTTTCCTTATTTACATAAAACCCTAATTGTGCATTGTATTCATGTTGTTGCTGCAGCAGAGCATTTCCTAAATACAAGCAGTAATAAAATAAACCTGTGTGCGCATAGCGCATTCTTTCTGCATCAAAAACTATCTTAGGTAAAGACTGCATCAATTTTTGTTTCGCTTGTCAAGTGCTTCTTTAATCATAAAAGGATGTATTTCTTTAATGCAATGACAAGCCATTTTATTTTTATAACAATCTGAACATTGCCTGTTTACTACAAATACTTCTGCATTTTTTCCAACCGGTCCCCAGCGCTGGGGACGGATACTATGCAATGGCGCATACAATCCTAAAGCATCTTTACCTAAAGCGGCCGCAATGTGCAACGGGCCTGTGCTGCAGGCCACAACTCCATCACAATGTGCAATGAAACTAATAAATTCCGGCAAAGACATTTTTCCGGTAATATCAGTGACTGGAACCGTAACTTTATCTAAAAGCGGTTGCACTTGTTTTTGTTCTTCGGTCGTTCCTGAAATAAATATTTTATATTTTGTTTTATCTAATAAAGAAATAAGCAGTTCAAAATTATCTAATCCCCATTCTCTCGCACTGCCTCTTGATTTTGGATGCAGTATAAGATTGTATTTTGTTTTATCTAAGAGTGCGGCATAATTTGCATCAAGTGTTTTTATATTTTTAAATCCGTATAAATTTTCTATTTTATTAAGTGAAAAATCTGTTTTAATACCAAAAGGCTTTAGCAGTTTTAAATTTAATTGCGCTTCATGCAAATCAGATTTTTTCCTGCTTAATTTAACCAGCTTGTTACAAGTATTCCAATGAAAAATTCTGTTAGTCGTTCCTATTCGCCATTTAATCTTTAATTTTTTTGCATGCTTTGCAACAGCGTTTAAAGGCTTTACGTGCACAATGGCATAAACAGGTTTGCCATCAATTAAAAAACCCTCTTTTAAAAATTCATTCAGCTCAATAAAACCATCAGCATACATACATGCTTCAACAACCGGTCTTGTATATTCTCTTCCAAGAAAAAAAACTTTTGTATCAGGAAAATAATCTTTAATCACTTTCGCCATTGGCAGCGTTAATATCATGTCGCCAATGCTGTCGGTTCTGCTTAAAATAATATTTGCTGGAATAAACTTCAATTTAAATAAGGTTATGCGCAAAAATAAGCGGAATGATTTTGGGGTAAATACATAATTATTTGCAACTGAATTACAACAACCTGTTTTTAATATTTCCCATCAGTTGCAAATGTCACCGAAGTTGAAATCTTGCAATTATAAAATAAGCATTACGAAACAGTGGAAGTTCTTGCATACCGGAAAGAGTGTTTCAGGTAAGAAAAGATGGGAATTGCTCTTTTTTTATATGCAAAAATTACCCTGCTGTTGAATAATAAAAACCACCAAAGGCGCATTGAGAATTTCTTTTCAGGAAAACCGGAATATAACTTGTGCAGCTTAAGCGCAAATTGTTTATGGTTCGCCGAAAGTTTTGATATGGAAATAAAATGCTTTAAATTTTTTTGAGTTTGCTCATAAAATAAAACATGCGGCTTGGCTGAGCCTGTAATATTATTTTCATGCACACGATGCCATACCAGAATTTCAGGAACTGCTTTAATTTTTCCAATGCTGCAGGCATATACCACTAACCACCAATCATAATACACTTCAGCCGGAAATGGTGCTGATGCAGCAAGTAATTCTTTTTTAAAAAGCATGGTGTGCCCTGATATAATGTTCCGCAAAAAAAATTGCCTGGCATCATTACCTGAAAAAGGATTAACAATTTTTAAGCTATTTAAATAGGGAGCATTAAATTTTTCAAACTGTGCCGAAAGACAATAAGTCATTATTACATCATCATCTTTCTTTAGTTCATTCAATAAAATCTCTATCTTTTTTTCATCCCAAATATCATCCTGGTCAGCAAACGCAATAAAATTACCTTCAGCTTTACGGCATGCATTATTAAAATTTAAATTGAAGCCAATATTTGATTCGTTTCTGTAAAGTTTTATTCTTTTATCAATAACAGCCTCCTTTTCAAGCCACTCAAAAGTTCCGTCTGTTGATGCATCATCTGAAATAATAATTTCAAGATCTAAATATGATTGGCGCCGGATAGACGTAAGCTGCTCATCAATAAATTTTATACCATTGTAAGTGCATAAAATTATAGATACAAGCGGCCTTGTCATTAAGAAACTTTTTTGTAAAATAAAATCATTTGAAAGTAAGCAAGTAATCAAATTCCACACGCATAAACCAATATATTGCTTTTGCTGTTTGGTTAATTAGCTTAATTTATTTTTTCAAGCAGCATAATGAGTTTTCAAGCAATGTATCTCCATACTAACCGGCCTGCTTAAGATAATGTTGGTTAGAATAAACTTGAACTTAAATAAGATTAAGTGGAAAAATAAGCGGAATGATTTTGGAGCGGATACATAATTAATTTTGCATTTGAGTTATGACAAACTTTATTCCGATATTCCCTTTAGAAATTGTCGTGTATCCCGGTGAAAAACTGAACCTGCATGTATTTGAAGACAAGTATAAACAATTAATAAGCGAATGTTATAAAAACAAAAAACCATTTGGCATTCCTCCTGTTATAAAAAATAAAATTGCTGAAACAGGAACACTCGTTGAAATAACAAAGATTGTAAAGCAATATGATGATGGACGAATGGATATAGCTACAAAAGGCATTAGTTTGTACCGTGTGCTCGAAGTAATTAATTCCATCCCCGCAAAACTGTACAGCGGTGCTATTGTAAAGCATTTAAGTAATGAGGAAGACAGTATAAATAAGCACTTACAAAAAATTATTGATGGCATTCGTGAACTGCATAAGCTTTTGCATGTGAGTAAAGAATTTAATAAACCTGACGATGAATTAAAAAGTTATGATATTGCACACCATGCCGGGCTTTCGTTGCAGGAAGAATACGAGTTGCTTTGTTTATTACGCGAAGATCAGCGCATCGAATATTTGCGCAGGCATTTAAAAAAAATAATTCCACTGGCTGCGGGTATTGAAAGCCTTAAAAAGAAAATTCAGCTGAACGGACATTTCAAAGAATTAAAAGGATTTGATTTTTGATAAAAAAATTTACATGAAAACCACGCTCTGCTTAGATTTCGGAAATACACGCTTAAAATATGCGCTGTTCAATGGCAATGAATTTCAACAGGAAGCTGTGCTTGAAAACGATAATACATCAACCATTGAAACTATTTTAAATGATCACCATCCTAAAAGATCAATTCTTTCTTCCGTTATCGATCATAATGCAGAAATAGAAAACCTGCTTGCGTCAAAAACAAAATTTCATAAGCTTAGCGATCAATCTAAATTACCTTTTACAACACCTGTTGGCAAGCCTGAAACAATCGGTGCAGACAGGTTGGCTTTAGTGGCTGCTGCCGTTCATTTTTATCCTAAACAACATAACCTTGTTATTGGTTTGGGTTCATGCATTACTTACAATTTTGTAAATAAGTTTCATGAGTTTTTAGGTGGTTCTATTTCGCCCGGTTTAGAAATGCGTTTTAAAGCAATGAACCAATTCACCGCCAAATTGCCTTTAATAAAAGCTGATACAAATTTTCCGCTAATTGGCTATGATACAAAAACAAATTTGCAGAGCGGCGTTATCCTGGGCATGGCAAAAGAAATGGATGGAATAATTGATGAATATGCTTTCAGATATAGCAACTTTAACGTGCATTTAACCGGTGGTGATATGCGCTTTTTTGTGCCTCTTCTCAAAAACAAGATATTTGCAAACCCCAATTTAATCTTTAAAGGTTTGTATGCACTTAGTGAAACCAATAATTAATTATTCGCTTTTTTCAATCGCTTTGTCATTTATATATTTGGTTTCATTTGGCCAGGAAAACTCTCCATTTTCAAGGTATGGCATTGGTGATGTTTACCCTCAGCAAAATATTACATCACGTGGAATGGGTGGTGTAAGCGCAGCTTACACAAGTACACAGGCCGTCAATACAATAAATCCTGCCAGCTACGGTTCACTTCGTTTGGTTACCTACGATTTTGCATTATCTGTCGATTCGCGTTCTTTATTGAGCGCAACTCCTGCAGGAAAATTCAATTCTATTAATTTTTTACCATCGTATTTGCAGTTAGGCATGCCTTTAAACAAAAAAATTAATGGAGCTACATTGGTTTTCGGGTTAAGGCCTGCAACAAGAATAAATTATAGTGTTGAAGAAGGCAGCCGCATTAATTATGACAGTCTTGGCACCTCAGACAGTTTGCACCAGTTGCATGAAGGCAATGGTGGAATGAACCAGGTTTTTTTAGGCCTTGGCAAAACATGGAGAAGCAAGGATACCACAAAATCATTAAACAGTTTTGCGGTGGGGTTTAATTTTGGTTATGAATGGGGCACAAAATTCATTAGTACTCAACTCGATTTCCCATCAGATAGTATTTATGAAAACTGGTATCGCTCCAACTCAACTGACAGCGTGCATTATTGGGGCGTTTTTTTAAACCCAGGCCTGATGGGCACTTTTACACTTAACGAGGTTACTGACCCGATCTCAAAAATCAGAAGCGCATACACACTTTCAATAGGCGCTTCAGGCACGATTGAACAGAACTTAAACGCTTCAAGAGATGTTACAAGAGAAACATTTTTTCGTAAAGATGATGGCAGTTTAGTGCCGATTGACAGCATTTATAAAACAACTGGTGAACACGGTAAAATAAATATTCCATTAAGCGCGGAAGGTGGCTTTATGATAAATAAGATGGTTATTAACGGGCCATTTATAGTAAAGAAATGGGGCATTGGCGCGGATTATAGTTTCCAGAACTGGTCTAAATATTTATACTTCGGACAACCAGACCAGTTAAATGATAGCTGGATGCTGCGTGTTGGTGCCGAATTTTCAGCTAACCCAATTACAGGCAAAAGCGTTTTTAGTACAGGGTATTACCGGGTAGGTTATTATATGGGCAAAGATTATATAAATGCAGATGGGAATGGTTATAAAGTGCGGGCTGTTACTTTAGGCTATTCGTTCAATTTAAGAAAATATCATAGTTACGATAACCAGTATACAATGATAAATACTGCAATTGAAATTGGTAAAAGAGGAAGCAGCGTAAATAATATCACAGAAAACTTTTTTAAATTTTCACTCGGTTTATCTTTAAGTGATATTTGGTTCATTAAACGCAAATATGATTAGGCAAGATGTGCATATGAAAATATTAAAAGCAGTCGCATTTATCGGCTGCTTTTTTATATGCGGCTGCCATAACAATTACCAGGAAGTACAGGACCTTGCAAAGAAAAAAACTCCGGTAGATAAGGCTACAAATGTAGAAAGTTATTTAAGCCAGGACGGGGTAGTAAAAGCCAGGCTTACGGCACCTGTAATGACGATGATGCGTAATGACTCCCCGAAAACAGAATTTCCAAAATCGTTGCATGTTGATTTTTATGACAGTGTAAAAATTCAAAGCAAGCTGTTTGCGAAATACGGTTTGTATTACAACAACCAGCGATTGGTTTATTTGCGTGACAGTGTAGTTGTGTTTAATGTAACCGGTGATACGTTACGGTGTGAAGAATTGTGGTGGGACCAGGACAAAGAATTAATCTATACCAATGTTCCTGTGCATATTCGTAAGCCAGATGAAAAAATTGACGGAACCGGTTTAACTGCCGATCAAAATTTTACGCACTGGACTATCAACAATGCAAAAGGACCAATCAATGTACCTGACAGCACATTGCCACACTAACTAACTGCTATTAGTTGGTTCATATGTACAAGACGGTAATAAATTCCTTCAGCCAGCATTAACGATTCATGTGTACCACGTTCTGCAATTTCACCTTTTTGTAATACTATAATTTCATCTGCATGGCGAATGGTTGATAAGCGATGCGCAATAACAATTGATGTTCTGTTTTGCATCATATTATTTATAGCATCTTGCACTAGTTTCTCGCTTTCTGTATCCAATGAAGAAGTGGCTTCATCTAAAATTAATATTGGCGGGTTTTTTAAGATAGCCCTTGCAATAGTTACACGTTGTTTTTCACCGCCGCTTAATTTGCTTCCGCGATCACCAATATTCGTCTCGAATTTTTTGTCTTTATGTTGAATGAAATTATAAGCGTTTGCAATTTTTGCAGCATGTTCAATATTTTGTTCTGGTGCATTTTGTTCACCCAAAGCAATATTGTTTGCAATTGAATCATTGAATAAAATCGGCTCTTGTGTTACAATACTTATTTGCTCACGCAAGCTTTTCAATGAATAATCTTTAATATTAATACCATCAATTAAAATTTCGCCTGCACTTACATCATGAAAACGCGGAACGAGATCTGCCAGTGTACTTTTTCCCGCGCCTGATGCACCAACCAATGCAATCGTTTTACCTTTTTCAATTTTAAGGTTGATATTCTTTAATATCGTTGCATCTTCATATTTAAAACTTACATTTTTAAATTCAATGCCGTTTGAAAAATGCTGAAGCAATTTACCATTAGGATTATCATCAACAGTATTGGTTGCTCTTAAAACTTCTTCAATGCGCCCGATAGCCGCACTGCCTTTTTGCATATTGCTGAATGAGGTAGAAATAGATTTGGCAGGAGTAATGATATTATAAAACAATGCCAGAAATCCTATCAGCACAGAAGCTTCCAA
>JAFBAF010000277.1 GCA_019247895.1 Parafilimonas sp.
TTTGATAAAGGATCATGATGATACGGCATTCGATCTTCAGGATCGCTTGATGTGATGCGGCGAATCATTTCGCTATGTGCAATATCCCCGGGAATGATGGCATATTTTCCGTCTTTACATTTCTTCAATGCTAAATCACGAAATAAAAAACTTAAGTTGGCTTGTTGACGAACGCCGCCGTGACACGTAATACATTTTTTATTGAGGATGGGTTTTACTTCGGTGTTGTAATCTATTTCGTGATGAGAAGTGCTCATGAAAAAAATGATTCCAATCATCACTAATACAACAGAAATTAAAACCAGTTTTTTGTTTCGAACAAACATCATGAGGCAAACACGTTGAAAGGATGAAGGTAGGGAGAAAAGTTTTTGTATTGAGGTCCTTAGGTATTTTGGTTCTATCGTTTTGCGCGGAATACCAGGTCACGAAGCCATTAAGAAAGATCGGGAAGCTATAATCGTTTTAATAGCATTGGTAAAAGAATGAATTTGGGATTTGGAATGCCCGCAATTGATTATACATGTTAATACAGGCTTTTCATCCATATGACGTTTTGTAAGAACAGTTTTAAAACTATATTCGGCAAGCTTGTTAAAAAGATAGTTTGTTTCGCTAAGGCTTAAATTGACTATGCTTTGAACCGGGAACAGACCTGCGCTTAACCGCAACCCTGAATTTTCCATATCGTGTTTAAGCAATAAAATATTAGTGAGTAATTGTTTTCGTTTATGATCCCCGGTTTTTTGATTAATATTAATTGCATTGGTTGCTGCATTTAGGTGAGCGTTACTTACAGGACTCGAGCTTTCACGGGTTTTGCTTTCTTGCTTAAATGCCGCTGTAAAATTTTGGCTTCCGGAGATTACGGCCACAGGCGCACCGAATGCCTTGGCAAGTGAAACGATTGTAACAATATTTTCAGCAGGCACATTAAGCCATCGTAAAATTCCGCCGCCGCCATAACCATATATAAAACTATCTTTTCCTGATCCTAAAATCCCAAAAGCCTGGGTGTCGTCAATAATTATTATTCCACTATGCTGCTGTACAATAGTTGCATAATCATTTACTGGAGCAACCTTTCCGCATGCCGGGCATAAGCCATCTGTAAAAACAATTGGTGTTGTAAATTTAGTTTTCTGTTTCACATTTTTCAAAAGATCATCTGCATCAAAATGCTTGAATGTGTAAACAGGAATTTTATTTACCATCAAACTTTCTATACCGAATTTTGAAACTGCATAAATTTTTTCGTCTATAAAAACAGTGATTTTTTTTGTACTTAAAAAATTGAACAGATCAATATAAAGATGTAATGTGGAAGGAGCAATAATACCGCTTGCAAGGTTTTGCATCGCAGCAATATGATTACCAGTATAAACACTTTGCGGCGACTCATATAATGCTGAAGGGAAACCCGGAGTGAGTTGCGGCCAGCCGGCAAGTTTAGAACTGCTGTGCTTCATTTGCAGGTATAAGGAAGATGTAAAATCTACCATACTCATTAGATTAGATTTTTATGCAGCCAGCCAGGGATCGCGGTATTCGTTACTTAATGCGGTATCTGTTTTATCAAACACCGGCACCTTTCTAAATGAGTTTTTATATTGATGACTTCTTGCTTTTGCAGTAAGTTTTAAAAAATTATCTGCGAGTATTTTTTTCAGGTCCGCAGTATTGTTGGTTAATGCAAACACTTTTGAAAGTTCAACTTTCGGATGAAGCCACGGTCCATCGGTACCAAAAATTATTTTAGATGCACCGGCACGCTTATACGCCATTTCCAGTAAATCAAATCTTCGCACACCCGATGTATCAGTATAAATATTCGGATGACGTTCAAGCATTGGTATAAAAGCAATTTGTGCACGCCAGTCATCTGAAAAACTCGATAAATGAGGGATAATGAAATTTACATCAGGATATTCTGTCGCCAGCAATTCAATCATCGGCACTTCACCCATTACATCATATAAAACAGGCAGCATAAAATAGCGTGCTGCTTCGCAAATTTCTCTTGAAATTCTTGCATCATGCCGGTGCACTTTTATGCCACAAAAATTATATTTAGTAACTGCTGTTTTTACAAGATCAAAAACTCTTCCTCTGTCATTAACTGCATTTATAAAAGCAAAACCAAAAAATTTGCCAGGTGTTGAGTTTACGATTGAAGCTACTTCTGCGTTAGCAACTGCATAATCCGAATGAAAGGCCGCAAACAAATTTATTTTTTGCACACCCGCTTTGTAAGACCATGATAAAAATTTTTGTAATGATGCACGTGTATCCCATGGACCTGTGAACCCATCTCCTTTTCCTGCGTGGCAATGTGCATCAATAATAAGCAGCTTCATGCAAATGTTTTTTATTGTTTAATAAAGCAACGTTTTGAATAAATTTTATAATGGTATCGATGCCGCGAAAAAAATTCGGCAAATAAAATTTTTCATCAGGCGCATGCATGTTATCACTTGCCTGTGCAAAACCCATCAGTACAACCGGTACTTTTAATATGCTGTTTAAATAATCAACAGCACCAATGGTTCCGCCATTCTGAATAAATCCTGGCTTATTCTTAAAAACATTTTCGCAGGCAGTTGCTGCAGCCTTTATGTATGGACTACTGACTGCAACAGTAACTGGATTATTAAAAGAACTATAAACAGTTTTCACTGTTGTATTTGTGAGCATTCTTCTTGCGTAATCATCAAACAGGCGTTTAACTGCCTCCGGTTTTTGATTGTGGACTAAACGAAAATTGAGTTTTACAGATGCAACTGAGGGTATTACATTTTTTACACCTTTTCCCTGGAAACCCGAAGTAATACCTGTTACAGACAAAGAAGGCCGTATGGTTGAACGTTCATGCAAACTGTAATTTTTTTCTCCCCATGCGGTAAAAACTTCTGCATCATTTAAAAGTTTTTCGTCGCTTACTCCATTAACTTTTATAAACCTTCTTTTTTCATCGCTGACCTTTTCAACATCATCATAAAAACCCGTGATAGCAATAGAATGATCACTGTTGTACAATTTATTTATGAACTTACTTAACTCAATCGCAGCATTTGGAACATACCCACCAAACGTACCCGAATGCAAATCTTTTTTTCCTGTAGATATAAATAATTCTGCATTCAGCGAACCGCGTAATGAGTAAGTAATTGCAGGTTTTTTTAATGAAACCATTTTTGTATCAGATACTACAACAGCATCGCAATGCAAAAGATTTTTATTTATTGTAATAAAATCCTTCAAGCCCAAACTGCCGATCTCTTCTGCGCCTTCAATCAAAAACTTAACATTAACAGGTAATTGTTTTTGCCTTAATAATTTTTCTACCGCTTTTATGTGAATGAACATTTGACCTTTATCATCCGATGCTCCTCTGCCATAAATATATTCACCTTTAATTACTGCCTTAAATGGCCGTGTATGCCATTTATTAACAGGATCAGCAGGTTGTACATCATAATGACCATAAAACAAAATAGTGGGCAATGCAGGATCGATTATATGATGTGCAAAAACTACGGGATGCGAACTTGTTTTATACAACCCTGCATGTTCAATACCTATATATTTAAAATGGTTCACCAGCCATTCAGCGCAATTATAAATGGCTTGTGCTTGTGTATCATTACTACTTACCGATGCAAAACCAATAAGCTCAGAAAGTTCATTCAATGTTTTTTGCGCTGAAATCATTATTTATTTTTTAATCACTCAGCGCGGATAGTTGCGATGACTATCTCTTTCAACAATCGCTGCCTGGTCGCGGTAGCGGTTACGTTGATTTTCTATATAGGTTGCCACATTATTTGCAGTTGCGCCAGGCAACAAGGCTGCTGCAATTTTTGCTGCTGCAACTACCGGCCGCACTTTTCTATATCCTTTTTGCGCAAGGCTTTTAAGCTTACTGAACAATGTGCCAAATTCATGCGCTTCAGCTTCATTAAGATGTATGCCTAACTCATTCGTAAGCCTGGCTGCTTCTGCATTTTCCATATCATATTCCAGGAATATTTCATCCATTAGCGTGCGTTGCATAAAAAATATTTTGGTTATAAATTTATAGCCATGTTTATGTACAGCTTCTCATCTTTGAAGTCTTTAGTTACTTCAAACAACTTTAAGCTGCTGCCAATTTTCTTACACAAATATGTACACGCCTGTTGGCACCGGCATCTGTTTTTGAAACGGGTTGACTTTCTCCACGCGTAAGAATTTTCCAGAACAGGTTTTTATGTGCATGAGGTTTTAAAACAGATAATTGCTTTCTTAATTCACGTACTACTGCGCCTGCTCTTCTCGCTCCTAATGCTTCATTATAATCTTCTTTTCCGCTACTGTCTGTGTGGCCGGTGGCGATAATAGCATTTATATTTTTACGGATAATATTCAACGCGATTTCATGAATTTGTTTTTTATGTACAGCATTTAATTGAGAACTATTGAATGCAAAGCGCGATATAGTTGTACATCCTTTCGTTTTTAAACCACAGGTATGACAAGGCTTTTTTGTAACAGGTAAATTCTTTATAACAGGTGCTTGTTGTTGAATGGTTGAAGCCGGAGGTGTATGTACAGCAGTTTGTCTTTGCACACAATAACCGTAACCGGGCACATACCGGGCGCCTGGTGTATTTACAGTAACATTTACAGGCCTTACCGAAGTGTTGCTTGTATAACCGGGAGACATTATTCTTTGCCGCGGATAATACATACGCCTCCCCGGAATATGAACTCCCCTTCTTGCCACTACCGGTCCGCGATATGCTCTTCTGCTATATTGAGAATTTGCAGTGCGAACCGGTTTTACAGTACTGGTTAACGGTGTGAATTTTTTTACTCCCGGACTGTAATAAGTTGTTTTTACCATAGTTTTCTTTAGCGGAGCTGAAGAAATGCTGTTATAAATTTTTCGTTTTTGTAAAGCTGGAGTAACAGCGGGTATTTTTTTAATGTGCGCGGACGCTGCGCTTTTTACCGGTTGCCTGTATTGTGAAGTTGAATTACCTGTTGAAGTTGAACTTCTTTGTACGGCTTTAACTGGTATTTTATTTATGCCTGTGCCGGTTTTATGCATTGTGCTGCGTAATGAATTACCATTTACATGTGCCTGTTTTTTTTGATCGGTTTCAAATAACATGTCTGAAAATTTAATGATAAAAAATTTGATTGATTTATAAAGAAGCTATCAAAACAATGCAATAATCTTAGCCTGGTTTTTTTGCAGCATATTTTTAGGATAAAGCAGGATCACCTTTGCAGTCTTACTTTTTGTATGATTACTCTGCGATTCGCTTTTTAATGCACGATCATATTTTTTTTGTACGATGGCACGCTTTAAAAAAGAAATGAAAGTATTGCTTTTCATATAAACTAAGTTTATAAGTTTTAAGATTTTCCCATGCAAACAATTTGCATTGCAGGTTTGCGGGGTATGATGTAAAATGCCAATGCCATTTAGCATGCACATTGGCATTTTACCAAGCTTATTGCATTTGAAATTCTGCTTTATAATTATGAAGCTTTCCTGTTTCGTCCGTACAACAATTGCTGTTGTTGACTAAAGAAACCTGGTTTTTCTTCCAATAATCTTTGCTGCATCAGGTAAGCAGGTTGTAAAGCGTAAGTGCTTGTTGACTGTAGTTTATCCATGGTAAGGTCAACACCCGTTACAACCCTGTAAGCATGTGTATAGCGATAAATGTTATTTCTAAATTCCTGTGCCCAGTTTGCGGCATTAGCCCTGTCGAGATTTACATCGCTCCAGTTGCCATAGCGTATGGAAAGAAGCAGTTGCTCACCATGAAAAGCAAGTTCATAAAAATGCAAAATACTTGTAGTGCCCCAGCCCATTATATTCCGCATACTATCTATGCGATCCATCCAGCCTTCGGGGTATGGCACCATTGTTCTGCCACCAAGAAATTCACGCATTTCAGGCCTTGCCAAAATATATTGCTGCATCATCATTTCCTGTCGCGCTGTCCAGGTAAGATTGCCATAGGCATTGTGATTGCCTTCTGCTAACAGTAAGTGCACTTCTCTTAAAGCATTTAAAACAGGGAATGCATCTGCGATATATGTAGTGTCATCACTTTCTTTAAAGTAAATAAATGCAAGATTTAAAAGATTATGAAATGCTTCAAGAAATTTAACACGGGAATCTGCCGGATTGAATTTTTGAACTGCCCGGCCAGTAAGCTTTAAGCCATATTCGTGATCGTATTCATTCACCCTGCGTGGCAAAGCCAGGCGGTGTTGTTCGTCTTGTATATATCCCCATAATATATAACTTAAAGGACGCAATGGATCTGCATCAAAACGCTGAAGCCTGTCAGAATAAGGATCTGTGCGTATATTTTGGAAACGAAGGTTGATCACATTCATTGCCTGCACAAGCATACCCTGTTCCATCCAGTAACTCCAAATAAGTTCAATCATAAACGGATTGAAAAGGCGTTCTTCTTCGCGTACATCACAATCATTTCCGCCTTCATAATTCGCGGCAAGGCTATCAAATTTTAAATCATCTCTTATTCTTTTTATTACAAAATCGTAATAAGGAAGTTTACCGCTGGAGCCAACATAGCCAAATAATTCTGTTTCAGATAACCCAAATTTTTTAAGCATGTAAAAATCAGTCGCGAATTTTATCAGGTTATATTCTTCACTTTTAATAAAAGGTGATCTTATTTTTGCGCCGTTCCTGTCAAAGGCCTGACTGCCGCCGCCTGGCACATCCCTGCAAATAATAATATCAATAAAATTTTCGTAGTCATCGAAATTCAGAGAATGGTTTTTAATGGCTTTCCATAATATTTTATCTGGTGTGTCGTCTATTCCCGGACGTTGCAATTTTACATCTACCTGGTTTTTATCGGGTAAAGCATTAAAAGCTATGTTGCCTAATATAAGCAGGTGAATTACGCTGCCATCGGGCTGAACTATTTTATCTGATTGACCTGGTTGATTTTTTGTTCTTGAAACAGTGAGTGAGCCAAACTGCGGGAGAGCCGCATCGGCTTTATCTTCATAAAAAACAAGATCATTTTTACCTTCGGTAAATGCCTCATACCCGATGTTGAATGCATATTGGGCATCCGTTAAATTTCCGGCGGCATTAGTTTTTGGAACAACTTCTCCCGACGCAAAAACTACGGGCATGATGTTTTGTGAATTAATGCGTATAAAATACCTGCGTTCTAAAAATTTTCCTTGTTTATTTTGCTGCGGCTCCCTATCGTCAATAATTATCGCTAATTGTTCAGTTGAATCATCGTCATTAAGCGTAATGCTGTTGTTGGTTCCAAAAGGAATTATTTTGGTAGCCGGTCTGAATTTTTTTAATCTTGTTATATCGTCGCTCATACAATTTTTTTTAGTCGTTTATTAAATTTTTGATTTCATGAATGATTACACGGGATTCGTTTTTAGTTCTGTTTTCAGCGTTTAGAAAAGCCCAGCGTGTAAGCCAGGTGGATAATAATTTGCTTTCTGTTGGCGCAGAAATATTTGCATCTGCATGTGCCTGGCCGATTACTGCAAATACAAGAGATGGAGCGGCAGAACTGATTACATCGGGCGCAAAGCGCCAGGTATTATACAGGAATTGTAAATGTGCCGGTTGCCTTGTTGTATATGGAAAAATATCTACCAGTGTTTTGCCATTTAAAATTGGCGGACTGTGGTTAATAACCGTTTTAACAAATTCAGGCATCGTTTTTACAAGTGCGTTTATTATCATGAGCGTTTTTTTATCCACTTTATTTAATGGATACATAGAGCTCCATAATCGTTCATAACGCTGCCATTGTATATGCGGATAAATGGCTCTGCCAAAAGCAAGACTTAATTTTACGCGTATCCAGGGAAAAGGATGCGGATCATCCAGCTTTATCCTGAACATAAAATATCGCGGAAGACTTACAACATTTATCAGCCCAAGTGTTGCACCAATGCCAAGATGCGCCATAGCCCAAAAATCTGCGAGTATTTCAGAAATCCAGCGGTAGTACAATTCCCAGGCTCCGGGATAATTACTTTTCCTTTGCTTATGCCTTATTTCATTACGTAATGATTTTATAAGATCAAGCAATGCAATGCCCTGGTGTCCTACCTCATGAATTAATGATGACGCTATACCGCTGCCCACCATTCTTTCGCGTGGCACCTGTATTACTGCAACCGGGTTATCTGCGCCGCTGGGTAACCTGGTTCTGGCTCTTCTTATTGCAGCGCCGTGACCTCTTTCGAGAAAACATATAACAGGTGGCGGTTTATAATAATTACCTTTTAAATTTAATGCATCAGCTGCTAAAGCATCTAAGCCTGCAACCCATACGCCTGTATCATGTTCGGCCCGCTGAGAAGTAACATCAGCGAAAATATCCAGTTCATCAAGCAAGTCATTAAATCTTAATTTCAATAAGGCAAACCTGCTTTGCACTTCTTCTGCACTAACGTTATGGCTTGAAGAATGCTTTACCCAGTTAACAAAATCCCGCACCCTCTTTTTCAGTTCTTTGTTTCCTGATACAATCAGGTCGGTAATTCCTTTCAATGCTTCGTCAGGAATATTGGCGGCTACTACCATTGGCATGCTTAAAGCAAATGGTTTAACCATTTCAAGCCTGCTTAATAAGGAAAGCGCTTCGCCCACCATGAACTGGGTTGCAAACAGATTACGGCTCATGGTTTTCAGAGATTAAGTATGATTTTATTTCCCTGCCTGTACCAGCTTCCTGAACCGCCTTGTTCTGAACCCGGTGCATAACCATTACTGCCGGCATAAGAAGGAGATACTTGCGGATAGAAACCGCCACGGCGTTTTACCGGTAGTTTTCTTAATAATCCGGGAGCAAATCTTCTGGCAGAAGCTATAGTTGCATTTCTTGCAATTCTGCGCGGCTGAAACCTAAAGTTGGGATTGTAGGCGGCGCGGCGAACAGCATCATTTGCAAAGCGTACGAATGCTCTTGCATATTCAAACTCTTTATCTTCATTGCTTAAGCCTTCAAGCTCAAGTTCAAAAAGATTAGTGGCCATTGCGCCTAATTTGCCTCCTACCATGCCACCTAAAGGCCCCCCGAAAAATGTACCTGCCGCTTTACCAACTATTGGTAATGCTTTTTTAGCGGCCGCTTTTAAAAAGCCACCAATTGCACGACCTGCAGATGATTTAGCGAACGATTTAACAGCGCCGGCTGCACGCCTTACAAGTTTACCAAGAAATTCTTCCAGCTCTGCTTCGTTGTTAACGCCTAATAATTCTGTTGCCATTTCCATTTCCATGGCTTCATGCGAAGTTTCATGAGATTCAAATTCGTGCCCTTCAAATTCATGGCTTTCCAGTTCATGACCGCCTTCAAATTCATGACCTTCAAATTCATGACCTCCTTCATATTCGTGGCTGCCTTCAAATTCATGGCCTTCATATTCATGCGCTTCATGACTTGTTTCATTTAGTTCGTTGAGAAACTCATCTTCAAATTCATGGGCTTCATATTCATGACTTTCAAATTCATTTGGATTTTCATATTCATGAGCTCCTTCATATTCATAGTTAGCTTCGCCAACTGTACGTCCGATATTGTGCATAACATTTGTTTTAAATGATGATTAATTAAAAAGACTTTTGTTTTAAGATGCCGGCAATACAATAGGCCAAACTCCGTGCCTTGCCATTTTTAGGTGTTTTTTGAAGTTATTTCCGAATTTTTTTTCGGGTTGTTGAAGTAAAGTAAAAAATTAATGAAATTTTTTTCGCCTGAATCCCGCAAACGTTTTGGATGGAGTGAAGAGTAAAAAATCAGGAAATAAAATACTTTAAAAATTTACAAGAAAGTGGTTCAAGGTGTTATACATAAAGGCTATTGTTACATCAATAACTAACACAAAAACTTCTAAAAAAATTTCAAAAAAATAGTTGTGTAGTATAAATATATGATAACTTAACATGTTAATAGGATTAAGAACATAAGCATAGAACAATAGTTGTTTAAAACACCACACTTTAAAATACATAGCATATCCCAATTTGAGTGTACCGAAAACAACAGCTATTACAATTATATATTCTGAAATTATAAGCTAACTATTCCAGGGTTCTATAGTAAACAAAAAGTAAACAATACACCGCATTTTTTAGTTTGTTCTGGTTTTTTAAGCATTCATGTTTTGCCATGATTAAGAAAGACAATCATACACACTTATGGTTTATAGACTTGTCGTCGCATAATATCCTGGTTGATAAACTTTCAGCTTTTTTAAAAAGAAGTAATATTATACTTAACAAGTTCACTACAAAATCTGAGGAAGAATTCGGGATAATATTAGTAGAAGGAAATGAATGTTATGAACAACTCATTTCTTTATTGAATGTGCAGTTAAAATCACGTAATAACAGGATCATAATATTAAATATTTCTCAAACAATATTTGAAGAAGAAGAAGTTTTTAAAATACTTAATTACGGTGCTGAGTATTTTTTTGAATTGGCAATGCTCGATGATGAATTTGATTGTATAGCTGAAAAAATTCAAAGATGGAGAAACATTGAAAGCATTATGGAATCGTCAATTGTACGAAGAACTATTATTGGTGAAAGCTTATTGCTGAAAAAACTTTTACGCAACCTTATTGAAGTGGCTGTATATTCCACTGCTTCCATTTTAATTCTTGGTGAAAGGGGTACCGGTAAGGAATTAATTGCAAGGTTAGTCCACGATCTTTCCGATTCAAAACGCCAGGCCAATATGGTTTTAGTAGATTGCACAACGATTAAACCGCAATTATCAGGCAGCGAATTCTTTGGTCATGAAAAGGGCTCTTATACCGGTGCAGACAATACCAGAGAAGGTGCATTTGCACTTGCTCACAACGGTACGCTTTTTTTAGATGAAGTTGGCGAACTTCCAATGCAAATGCAAGCCGAATTATTGAGAGTTATACAAGAAGGAGCCTATAAAAAAATAGGCAGTAACACCTGGAAGCAAACCAGCTTCAGGCTTATCGCTGCCACTAACCGAAACCTCGAAACAGAAGCTGAGGCCGGCAATTTTCGCAAGGATTTATATGACAGGATATCGCTTTGGAAATGTTATATGCCATGTTTGAATGAACGAAAGGAAGATATACCAATGCTGATAGAGTTCTTCTTGAAAAAGCATTTTCCTGACAAACTTCCCCACATTGGCAATCATGTTATACAATACTTAAAAGAAAGAAATTATCCCGGCAATATCCGCGAATTACAAAATATAGTGAAGCGAATTTGTTTAAGATATGTTGGCAAGGGCCCTATAACGCTTGGAGATATTCCCGAGTACGACCGAACCCAATATAGCCTTAATAAGAATGTTTGGTTTGAGAATAATAATCTTAGCGATTGTATAAAAGAAGCACTGAATACAGGCTATGATGCAAAAAGCATAATTGACAGAATTAAAAATCTTACAACCAATATTGCGCTTTCTGTTTCTAATAATAACAGGGAGGTTTCTCAATTGCTTGGCAAGAGTGAAAGATGGATTCAATTGCAAAAAGCAAAAGAAAAGTAGTTTATACTGCACTGCGGAAGCAATAAAATTAGTGCATCGCTTTTTATGGCTTCCAGCTGTTGATGAAAAAGGCAGGCTGTAAAATACAGGATGAAACAAACTGTATAGTTTCATTTATAAATTATTGTTGTTCAATTAAGTTTTCATCAATCAAATAAGCAGAAACTTCGCTTAATAAAGGTTTTGCTTTTGTATCATTAATGTCAATAGTTAATAAATCAATTTCTGTTGAAGGAAATGTAATAATACGTTTCTTTCCAACTGTGCTTTCATGCAACGTTTGAACGGTAATATTTTTTAGTTGAAGCTGAACAGTAAATGATTTTATTTTTTGTCCTGTTGCAATGTCTTCTTTCAGCACAATACAATTTATTTTTTTGGATTGATGCAAATCAATATTATAAGTTGATGACGGCGCAGAAAATCTTTTTTCAGTGACCGGCTTCTTAAAACTTTCATCTCTTAATTTTTTAAAACCAACCAACGCAGCAGAATCAAAACCTGTAATCAATCCGTTTCTATCTGGCGGAACATTCAATAATAAATTTGCACCAGGGCCAACAGATTTTAAATACATCTGAAATAACTCTTGTGGTGTTTTTACACTATCATCTTGTTCTGCATGATAGAACCAACCGGGTCTTATGCTCACATCGCATTCCGCAGGAATCCAGTTTTTTCCATTTACATTCCCATGATTTAATGTATCATTTGGCGGAGCGCCTTCACCTCTTGTAAATCCTGCTGTATCTAATAAATTCCAGTTTGGATCACCTGCAATTCCATTCTCGTTCCCAACCCAACGAATATCAGGACCAATATCACTAAACACCACTGTGTTTGGCGCAATGCTGCGCATGGTTTGTTCAAAGCGATGCCAGTCATAAACCTGTTTCTTTCCATTTGGTCCTTCACCGTTTGCACCATCCCACCAAAACTCGAAGTAAGGTCCGTAGTTAGTTACTACTTCTTTCATCATGTTTACAAAAACATCATTGTATTCCGGCGTTCCATATTTCGGATGATTACGATCCCACGGCGATAAATACACGCCCATCTTCAAACCATATTTTTTGCAACTATCACTCAATTCGCGTAACACATCACCTTTGCCATTTCTCCATTTGCTTCGTGCAACGGTGTGTGTTGAATATTTACTCGGCCACAAACAAAAACCATCATGATGTTTTGCTGTGATGATAATTCCTTTTGCACCGGCCGCTTTTGCAATCCGGCACCATTGACCGCAATCTAAATTTGTTGGATTGAAAACATCTTCAGGCTCTGTGCCTTTACCCCATTCCAAATCAGTAAAAGTGTTTGGACCAAAATGAATAAATAAATAAAAATCCATTCTGCTCCATTCAAGTTGCGCTTGGGTTGGAACAGGATTATTGATCGTATCTTTTTGTGAAAAAATATTTGTACGAAAAAGAATAAGTGTAAATAATACAATTAATTTTTTCATGAATGGAATTGTGAAGCTTTTATTTCCGGCTTTATTAAAATAATGATCTGCCAAATAATCTCAGCACTTAACAAAGCTATTACAGCAAACAATGCGGCGCTAAAATTACCTGCGACAAAGCTTCCGGCCAACGCGATAATATATACACCGAAAGGAATTATTGTCATCACACACAAACCAGCTCTACTCAGCTTTATTTTGAAAGGACGATTTGCATCAGCCATTTTCTTGCGCAAAACGATCAAGGATAAAAATTCTAAAAACAAACCGGCGCCATATAAAGTAATATCAATAATCAAAAGATCGGCAAACGTCCATAAAATCATAATACTTACAATTGCTGAGCATACAATAATAGAAATGTAAGGCGTTTTAAATTTTGGATGAATGCTGTGCAGTTTTTTTGGAAGCAATCCATCATCGCTCATTACTTTCGGCACACGGGACACAGATAATAATACAGCTGAAAATAAACCAAGCGTGCTTGCCATTCCGCCAATCGCTATTAAAGCTCCGAGCCAATTACCCCCGATCAAAGAACCTACAGCGGGGAAACCTTGTTCATTCAATACCTCATAATTGATTCCGCTTGCCTGCGTCGTTAATATCGCTATGAAATAAACAATAAAAACTACCAGGAATGCAGTTATAGTTGACTTGATATAAGTGCGCACTGGTTTGTCAACTTCTTCTGCATACGTCATTGTATTATCCCACCCGCAGAAATTCCACATCACTGTAAACAGTGTCAGTCCCAGAGAAGAAAAATGAACTCCATTTAATGAAAGATGCGGAACAGAAAATAAAACATGCGGAGATGCAAACGCAGTTATAAATAAAATAATGAATGGTACTATTACTGCACCACCAAGCACAAGAGATGTTTCGCCAACCGGTACAATACCTAAAATATTTAAGCCTGCACCGGCCCAAATTATAATTAAACAGATCGGGATTTTATAGGCTTCAATCCCGGGGAAAAAATAAGAAGCGTATTCAACAAATAAAACCGGGTAAATAGCGAGGTCAACGAACGTGTACAACCATGTCCACCAACCTTCATAAAAGGCAAAGCGTAAACCCAATGCCTTTTTTACCCATTGATAATAACCGCCGGTTACAGGCATCATACTGTTCAATTCCAGCACGGTTAAAATTGTTGGAACATCCCATAATATTGGCGTGATGATCAACAGCAATAAAGCGCCATTGTTACCTGCATACGTTAATAGCGGCTCAAGTCCATAAGGGCCGCCGGAAACGGTCAAAAAAATTACAGCACTTAGTTGAAAAACGCGTAGTCTTTTCTTCGGAAAAATGGAGGCCATTAGCGGTAAAAATAAAAGGTTAGGCGATATTGATGCAGAAATTTATGAAACAAAATTTATGATGCTTTGATAAACGCAACAATTATTTTCATTCGTTTATTTTTAAAAGAAGATTTGCTATAAATTTGCCGCTCCAAAAATGCCCGGTAGTATAATGGTAGTATCTCAGATTCTGGCTCTGATGGTCTTGGTTCGAATCCAGGCCGGGTAACAAAAATTCTCACTAATCTTTCTTACCATTAATTAATGGGTCAAAAAAAGTTAATTCGTTTTGAAGAGTTAAAAACGTTTCCAAATGTTTTGGAGTATCCTGGAAACATACAGGGCAAATGGCATTCATTTTTTGGAAATGAAAACCCGATAATACTTGAACTTGCCTGCGGTAAAGGTGAATATGCGGTTGGTTTAGGAAGATTATATCCTCACAAAAATTTTATCGGTATTGATATTAAAGGCAACCGGATTTGGAAAGGTGCAAAAACAGCTTTGAATGAAGGTTTGAAAAATGTTGCATTTTTACGTACGCAAATCGATCAGCTTACCGATTATTTTGCTGCTGATGAAATAGCTGAAATATGGATAACATTTCCTGACCCGCAATTGCGTTTATCTAAAATAAAAAAGCGTTTAACACATCCGAAATTTTTACGCTTGTATAAAAATATTTTGCAGCAAGATGGACTCATTCATTTAAAAACAGATAGCCCGGATTTGTATAATTTCACAAAAGCAGTTATTGAAATACACCAATTGACACTAATCACTGATAAAGATGATCTGTATAAAGATGTAAACCTGAGTGAAGCACTTAAAATAAAAACACATTACGAAAGCCTTGACATTGCGCGAAGCAATAAAGTGCATTACCTTGCTTTTGAATTGAACAATGAGTTGCCGATAGAAAAAGATGAACAACTAAAAGACTTATTTCGTGAACAAACGCCTGACTGAAGACGAAGATTATTATTTCAATAATGATGGATTGGTTGTGTTTACAAAAGAATATTTACTACAACGCGGGTATTGCTGCGGCAATGGTTGTGCAAATTGTCCTTACGATTACAAAATGGTTCCCGAACCAAAACGAACAATATTGTTGGAGAAAAGAAAAAATAAATTAGGAAATAACGGGATGTGAAGTAAGATGTATGAAATAAGAAATATTGAACATCGAACTACTTAAACTTTGAAACTTTTGAAACGTACATGGCAAAAGCAAAACCAGCCCCAAAACAACATTTAAAAGATATAACTAAAACGCATTCATTCTTTGAAGATGTGTGGGATGTTGCGAGACAAATTCCAAAAGGCCGTGTTACGAGTTATGGAGCAATTGCAAATTATTTAGGAACAAAAATGAGTGCCCGCATGGTGGGCTGGGCAATGGGCGCATCCGTATATGCAAAACCAAAAGTACCTGCACACCGTGTTGTAAACCGCGTTGGTTTATTAAGCGGCAAAATGCATTTTGGCAGTGCAGATGAAATGCAAAAACGTTTGGAGAAAGAAAAAATAAAAGTTGAAAAAGATAAAGTTGTTGAGTTTGAAAAATTATTCTGGGATCCTGCAGAAGAGTTACTGTTATGATTCAATTTGTTTGCTCTTTCTCGTAATCAATAATAACAACAAGATCATCGTTGCCCGTCTGTTTTAAACCGTGAGAACTACCGGCAAGAGTTAAAACAGCATCGCCCGGTTGTACATTAAAAGTTTGGTTATTGATTGTTATTTCGCCTGTTCCACTTTCAATATAATATATTTCTTCCTGCTGTTGTAAATGATACCCGATTGCCGCGCCTTTGTGCAGCACTCTTTTTCTAAAAACAAGTTTACTGTTTGCAGCGCTGCTAAAAAAACTGAAAGCCGTACTCATTCCGCCACCATTGTGCGGAGCAGGTTCATCTTTTGCAATATCTTTTTCATGCTGAAGCATAAAACCTGACTGCTGCTTTTGTTTGGCAAATGCTGAAAAAAATAAACCTGCTGTGAAAAAAACTATGGCAATAGCAAAAGCGATGACAAACTTTTTCATATAGCTTAATTTAAATTAAAGATATTTCGCAGTTATAAAGCTGCCATAAAAAACGAAGCACAAGGGAGTGACACAACTAAGCTGAATATGATTACAACTGCCGGACATAAAATTTCTTCTATCCAAAATCAAGCTCTGTATTGTCCCCGATATTTAAGGTGCGGCTTAGCCCTTTTACGCTGGCATCGCTGCCGATGAGTGAATTATCCAATACTACTTCAAATAAATTTGTGTAAGAACCGATAATACTGTCGCGCAACACAGAATATTCAACCGTTGTATTTGCGCCAACGGAAACATGCGGGCCAACAATGGAATTTTTTAACCTGCAACCGGGCCCGATTGCAACCGGTGGAATAATAATAGAGTTTTCTAATTGAAGATTTGCATCAACAGTGCCGCCATATTTTTTCAGCAGTGTTGTATTACTCTCCAGCAATGTTTCTTTCTTGCCGCAGTCAAACCAATTTTTAACCCGGAATGAATGAAATTTTACGCCACGACGCATCATACAATCCAATGCGTCAGTTAAAGTATATTCGCCATAACTGGTAATGTGTTGCGTAAACAAATATTCCAGGCATTCAAACAAAACTGAAGTATCTTTTATTTTATAAATACCAACCAATGCCATATTGCTTTTTGGAATGGCAGGTTTTTCAATCACGTGTTCAATAAAACTATCATCACCAATTTCTGCAACACCAAAACTGCGTGGATCATCAACTTTTTTCACGCCGAGCATATTGGTTGGCGCCTGTAAAACTTCCTGCAAATTGTATTCGCAAATAGTATCGCCAAGCGTTACTAAAATTTCATCGTTGCCAATTAAAGTTTTGGTAAGCTCAACAGCGTGGCCCGTTCCTTTGCGTTCGTTTTGCTGTACAAAATGGCAGGTGAGATCGGGATAAGTTTGCAATACGTAATCCTGAATCTTATCGCCCAAATAACCCACTATAAAAATAAATTCATGTACGCCGGCCTCATGTAACTGATCTACTATAAAACTTAAAATGGTTTTACCGGCAATTGGTATTAAAGCCTTGGGTTGCGTATATGTATGTGGCCGCAACTTTGCGCCTGCACCTGCTACGGGAATGATTGCCTTCATGAGTTTTCTTTGCTGCATTATGTTTAAATAACACATTTACAACGGCGTGAAATTAATAACTTTTTATCGAGCATAAATTGTATCACTGGCATTTAATTTATAAAGTAAATTTTTATTGTACAAGCATTGTAACTCCGGTTAAGCTTCGTTGTGTCACTCCCTTGTACGGCAATAATTCTGTTCAGCAATATGCGATCATCAAAAAACAAAATTTAGCATCGCATATATTTGTTCCATAAAACAGAAGAATGAGTTTTTCATTAACCCCGGAAATTGTTCTCGATCATGTTTGCGATTTAGGAGAAGGCCCTGTTTGGGATGAAGACAGTCAAAGTATTTTATGGCTTGATATTAATAAAGGGCAAATCCATAAATACAATATCAAAACAGGCAGGCATAATTTTTTTATTGTTGGTGAAATGGTTGGTTGCATTGCGCCAAGGGAAAACGGAGGTTTTATTTCAGGCCTTGAAAATGGTATTGGTTTTATTGATATTGAAAGAAATGTTATTGAACATATCATTAACCCCGAAGAAGATTTAACCAATCGTTTTAACGATGGCAAATGCGATGCTGCCGGAAGATTTTGGGTGGGAACGATGTCAAAAAAAGAAGAGGCAAATAAAGGCAACCTGTATGTACTGGAAACTAATTTATCTGTAAAGAAAAAAATAGAAAACGTTACCATTTCAAATGGCATTGCATGGAATGCAGATAATACAGTCATGTATTACATCAATACACCAACCAAGTATATTTTTGCTTTTGATTTTAATATTGAAACAGGTGAAATAAATAACCAGCGCGTTGTAATTGATCTTACGAATGAAAGCGGCCATGCAGACGGAATGACGATTGATGAAGAAGGCATGTTATGGATCGCTTTTTACGGTGGATGGCGTGTGGCAAGATATGATCCCTATTCAGGAAATATATTACAGCAAATTGAATTGCCTGTTGAAAATGCAACTTGCTGTACGTTTGGCGGTGCCGGTTTAACCGATCTTTATATTACAACTGCAAGTCAAAATATGAGTGAAGAATTATTGAAGCAGCAACCACATGCAGGTAAATTATTTGTTGTAAAAAATTGCGGGGCAAAAGGCTTGCTTGCGAAAAAATTTAAAGGTTAACAATATGCAATTAATACGGTTTGGAAATAAGGGAAATGAAAAACCCGGCATCATGGATGATAATAATAAGCGCCGCGATGCGTCCGCTTTATTCAAGGATTGGAACAATGAATTTTTCGAAAATGATGGGTTAAAAAAATTAAAGACAATAAACACTTCTTCTTTACCAATAGTTGATGAAAATGTGCGTTGGGCTGCACCCATTGCAAGGCCGGGCAAAGTAATTTGCATCGGTTTAAATTATTCTGATCATGCTGAAGAATCCGGCATGCAACTTCCAAAAGAACCGATCATTTTTATGAAAGCTTCGAATACTGTTGTTGGACCTTATGACAATATTATCATACCTAAAAAAAGTTCAAAAACAGATTGGGAAGTTGAACTTGGTTTTGTATTAAAAAAAGAAGTGCGTTACCTGGAAAATATAGACGATGCAAATAAGTTTATTGCTGGTTATGTTGTAGCAAACGATGTATCTGAAAGAGAATTTCAGTTAGAGCGTGGCGGGCAATGGGATAAAGGAAAATCGGGCGATAATTTCTGCCCGTTAGGCCCATATCTTGTTACACCGGATGAGATTGATGACGTGCAGAATTTGTCGCTTACATTAAGTGTAAATGGTAAACGCATGCAGAATGGTAACACCAATAAAATGGTTTTCCAGGTAAATTATCTTATTCAGTATATTTCTCAATTTATGACGTTGGAAGCAGGCGATCTCGTTTTAACGGGAACACCGCCCGGTGTTGGTTTAGGCATGAAACCGAATCAATATTTAAAAGCCGGTGATATTGTAGAATTATCCGTTGAAAGGCTTGGTTTCCAAAAGCAAATTTGTATAAATGCCTGACAATTTATAATTCTCTTGCGCAGTAGTACGTAAACCCTTACTTTTGCAGCCTCAAATTTTTCGGGAGGTAGTTCAGGCCGGTAGAATACCTGGTTTGGGACCAGGGGGTCGCAGGTTCGAATCCTGTCCTCCCGACTAAAAGCAAACGATTTATTTCGCTTGCTTTTTTTATTTCGACCAAATAATTGCCTGAGTTTGAAACATGTTTTAATCGTTCATTATTTTTATAAATAATTATGGCTAATACAGCAGTTCTGGAAGTTTGCGCTTTTCATCCCACATCATGTTTAATTGCAGAAAAATGTGGCGCTGTTCGCGTTGAATTGTGCGACAACCCAATTGAAGGTGGCACAACACCAGGTTATGGCACTATTAAACTGGTAAGAGAAAAGATTTCTATCAAGCTATACCCAATCATAAGGCCAAGATCAGGAAATTATTTCTATAGTGATGATGAATTTGAAATAATAAAAAATGATATTGAAATATGCAAACAGTTAGGTTGTGATGGCATTTCAGTTGGCATTTCAACCATCAATTCAGAGATTGATACAGAAAGATTAAAACGCATTGTTGAATGGGCAATGCCGATGAATGTTACATGTAATCGTGTATTTGACTCAGCCCCTGAACCGTTTAAAGCGCTTGAAGATATCATTAGTTGCGGTTGCGAACGAATTCTTACATCAGGTCAAAAAAGTGCTGCGCCTGATGCGGCTGATCTTTTAAAGCAGTTGGTACAAACTGCCGGCGATAGAATTATTATTATGCCAGGTGCAGGCGTAAAATCAACTAATATAGCACAACTTAAAAATGCAAGCGGAGCGAAAGAGTTTCATTCATCTGCAAGAAAAATTGTACCAAATAATGTTACTTATATTAATAAGGAAGTGAGTGATTATGGCAATGTGTATATTGCTGATGAGGCCGAAGTAAAAGCGATGATCAACGCTTTGAATAACTAACTGCGCTTTAAAGCAAGAAAGTGCCAATTATCCTGCAATAAGAGTGCATCTATAATTTTTATAATTGAGTATTATGATTTTGGGCCGGCAGTGTTTTCCTTATTTTTATTTAGCTCGCTTTTATTATAAACAGATTGTTCTTCACTATTATAAACATCTTCTTTATAACCAGCTTTTTTAGCTTCAAATTGTCTTGTATTTTTCTTATTAGTTGTTGATGATTGTGTTTTTGGAATTTGTTTTATTGATTTTTTCATACAGTGTTTTGGGTATATATACAAATATTGAACCCCGTTACAAAACGGGGTTCAACAAACAATTCAATATATAAAACTTCTTATTTAAATCGCTTTTTAAAATTTTGATTGCGGTTATCGCGGTTGTTATTATTGTTACGATTACGGTTATCGCGGTTGTTATTATTATTACGATTGCGGTTATCGCGGCTATTATTGTTACGCCCTCCAAAATTTTGCTTTCTTCCGCCACTATTGCTGCGATAATCATCATGTTCAAAATTCTGGTTGCGATGTTTTATATAAGGCGTATTGCTAAATTCAAGTTCACCACCGGTAATATTATTTAGTTCGCTGCGAATGGCATCATCAT
>JAFBAF010000054.1 GCA_019247895.1 Parafilimonas sp.
TCCATTCCAAGCGAAAGGTCTTCAAGCGTTCCTGTTTCATCATCAATTAATTCTGATGAATGCTGCAACCTGTTTTTTAAAGTATCTGCCAGCGAAGAAATCGGTGCAACAGAATTCATGATCTCATGCGTCATTACACGCAATAACTTTTGCCAGGCTTTGCTTTCGGTTTCATCTAATGCTTCATTTACATTTTGAAATGCGATGAGTTTATATCTTTTATCGTTAGTTTGAAATGCAGTTGCCGAAATAAGTATTTTAAGCGTATTCCTGTCAATATGAATATCTGTGATGGCGCTTTCACCTGGTTTTAGATCAACAACATGCTCGCACAAAACTGCATCACGTTTATCTAATGATTGAATTGTTTTTAAATATGGAATTTTCAACAAACGTTTCAGAGATTCATTCATCCAAACTACATTGCCCGTTTCTATTTCGTATGATAAAATGCCGGTGTCAACCAGTTCCAGGATTTTTTGTAAGTATTGATATTGTGTTTCCCGCTCAAGGCTTATTACTTTAAATGCTGAATTAATATCATTGAATCCTTTGCGTAATGATTGCAATTCTGCGGGTGCATGTTTTACATCAAAATGCCTTGAAAAATCTCTGTATTGAACGCCTTCAACAAACTGACTTACTTCAAACTGTGCTTTCTTTAAAAAAACAAAGAGGTTATAAGATTGATATACCGCGATCATCAAAACAATAAAACCAAACAAAAATTGAGCTTGTAAAAAAAGATAACTCGCTGCAAAAGTTTCAATAGAAAGCAGCACTATACGTATCACTAATCTTAAACCCGGGCGATTATATATCATACTTACTCAGCCTCCTGTATAAAGCAGTTCTTGTCAACCCCAATTCTCTCGCAGCTTTTGTAATATTGCCGTTGTGTTTTTCTATAACGTGAAGAATAGTATTTTTTTCTATTGTACTTAATTTAAAATCATCCTGCTCGTTTGTTGGGGCAATTGAACTTTCAATAGGAGAGAACAGCAGGTCTTTTTCTGTGAGCACTTCACTGTCGCTCATAATGATTGCACGTTCCATGGTGTATTGCAATTCCCGTACATTACCCGGAAAAGGGTATTTCATCAATTTGTCAAGCGACGATTTATCTAATTCAATTGCAGGTTTTCTGTACTTGGCTGCATATTGTTTTGCAAAATGTTTGGCCAATAAAATAATATCTTCTTTGCGTGCACGCAATGGCGGCAAAGTAATTTCAACAGTGTTAATACGATAAATCAAATCTTTTCTGAAACGGTTTTCATTTGCAAGTTCCTGTAATGGAACATTCGTTGCGCATATCAGTCTTATATCAACTGGTATTGGCATATTTGTTCCTAAACGAATTACCTGCCTGTTTTGCAAAACACTCAATAATTTGGCTTGCTGCTGCAATGATATATTACCGACCTCATCTAAAAATAATGTGCCGCCGTTTGCTGCTTCAATTCTTCCTGTTCTGTCTTCCCGTGCATCGGTGAATGCGCCTTTTTTATGACCAAACAATTCGCTTTCAAATAATGTTTCTGTAAGCGCACCAACATCAACTTTTATAAACGGTTGCTTCGCTCTTAAAGATTTTTGATGAATTGCTTTTGCCACAAGGTCTTTACCGGTTCCGTTCTCGCCTAATATTAAAATGTTGGCGTCAGTAGGTGCAATTTTCTCGATCTTAAAAAATATATTTTTCATTGCTTCACTTTCGGCAAGCAATTCTGTACCAATAAGGCTTTCGGCCGAATCTTTGTCTGTTGACCCGTTTACATTACGTTTTGTTTTTTTAACGATGTCATCAATATTCGAGATCAGCTTTTCATTATGCCATGGCTTTAATATAAAATCAGAAGCGCCTTCCTTTAATGATCGTACGGCTAAATCAATATCGCCGTAAGCAGTGATCATTATTACAGAAACTTCTTTATTTAATTCTCTGATTCTTTTAAGCCAGTAAATACCTTCATTGCCGGTATTGATTGATGATTTGAAATTCATGTCGAGCAACACGAGGTCAAAACTGTTTTCTCTTAATAAAGCCGGAAGATTTTCCGGGTTTTTTTCGGTCATTACTTTTTTTACTTCAGTCTTTAATAATAACCTGACTGCAATTAAAACATCCGGATCATCATCGATTACAAGTACAGACGTATTCTTTAAACTCATTTTTCTTGTGCTGTTTTAGTAATTGGAATTGTGCGATTTAAATGTGAGAAGGGAAAGAAAATAAGCTGTTTTTGCTATTAAAATA
>JAFBAF010000180.1 GCA_019247895.1 Parafilimonas sp.
TTTGTCTCCTTATCCTGTACCATTAAGCACCAATGAAATTGCTGTTGCATGGAATGATAACAATGGTAAAATTGATTATCAAAAAATAAGTGCATCAGGTATTGCTGCGTGGGCTTCCGCAAAAATATTTAGTGGAAACAGTGCGCATACTGTTTCAAGAGGCCAGCTTATTGCAGGCACAAATGGAAAATTCAATATGGTTTACCAGGATCAGTTCTCATTTCCCTTTTACACGCATTTATTTGAACAGAAATTTGACAATGATGGCAATGCTTTATGGTCGGGTGCAGTACAAATTTCAACATTAGCAACGGCGAGCTATCGGTATTATGATGTGCTTGGAGAAAACGATACTACGTATGTTGGCTATTATGGAAATCCATCGGGCAGCAACAGGTTTGATGCTTATGTGCAAAGAGTAAACCCTGATGGAAGCTTGCCTTACGGAGCTAACGGTTCAGGTTTCGCACCAGGTTTTTCCGGAAACAATGATCCGTATGAGCAAACAATTTATATAGCAAAGAAACCTGGCTCATGGAACGTATGGGCAGTTTGCACTGTTACAAATTCGCTCCAAACTGCAAGCGGTGTTTACATTCAAAAATATGATGCGGCTTCAGGAATGAATCAATATGGAAATAAGGCTCATGAAGTTTTTCCGATCAGCCAAAAACTAATTAGTCTTGCTTTTAGCCAGCTTTCTTTATGCGATAACAGCCCTGTATTCTTAACCACAAGCAACAACAATAAATTGGTTGCGGTTAAAATAAATGAAAGCGATGCATCAATTGCTTTTGCTACAACAATTGGTTCTTCAACCAATTCTAAATTCCGTTATGGATTTACAAATTTTAATAAAGGCCAGGCTGTTGCTGTTTGGCAGGAAGATAAGGGCGATGGCAACAAACCTTATGCGCAAAATATAAAATGCGATGGTTCCACAGGTTCGGTGTTAAGTGGCTTAAGTGATAATTCAATTGCAGTAAATTCACTTTCAATAAAGAATGTGTATCCTAACCCGGTACAAAACAATTTTACTGCAACAATAATATCATCATTACAAACTTCAGTTCATATTTATATTGCTGATGTTAATGGGAATGTGCTGAAGCAATTACAGCAAAACTTACAAAAAGGAGAGAACCAGGTTTCCATCAACGTAAGCAATATAAAAGCCGGCAGTTACTTTATTAAAGTGATGGATGGAGCTATTAGTACAGAAGCTTTATTTACTAAAGAATAACAAATTTATAGCGGCTGCTATCGATTAAGATACAGCCGCTGTATTTATGATTACATTTGACCGCATCGCTTAGGTGATAATCGAAAGAAATAAAAGATTATGGGTTTTACAGTAGCAATAACAGGAAGACCAAATGTTGGTAAAAGCACTTTGTTTAATCGCTTGCTTGAACAACGAAAAGCCATTGTTGATAATATCAGCGGTGTAACAAGAGACAGGCAATATGGCGTCGCAGATTGGAACGGCAAAACTTTCAATGTTATTGATACTGGCGGGTTTGTGCCTGATAGTGAAGATATTTTTGAAAGTGAAATTCGTAAACAGGTTAAGATTGCAATCGAGGAAGCAAATGCTATTATTTTCATGACTGACGTATCAACCGGTATTACAACCCTTGATGAAAGCATGGCCGAGATATTAAGACGTTCAACCAAGCCCGTGTTTCTTGCGGTGAATAAAGTTGACAATGCAGAACGGCAGTTGGAAGCCACTGAATTTTATAGCTTAGGATTTGATGCTATCTTTTTTGTAAGCAGCATGAGTGGCAGCGGCAGCGGCGAGTTGCTGGATGCAATAGCTGCATTAATTCCTGAAGAAGAGAATACTGAAGAAGCAACCCAGGAAGAAGAACTGCCGCGGTTTGCCATTATTGGCCAACCGAATGTTGGCAAATCATCTTTATTAAATGCTTTGGTTGGAAAAGAAAGAACTATTGTAAGTGATATTGCAGGAACAACAAGAGACACAATTCATACACATTATAATTTATTTCAGAAAGATTTTATTTTAATTGATACTGCAGGTTTAAGAAAAAAGAATAAAGAAAAAGATGATCTTGAATTTTATTCTGTGATAAGAGCCGTAAAGGCAATGGATGAAGCGGATGTTTGTTTATTGGTATTGGATGCAGAAAAAGGCATTACGGCGCAGGATGTAAATATTTTTTCGCTGGCTACACGCAAAGGAAAAGGTGTTGTGCTGCTGGTGAATAAATGGGACTTAGTCGAGAAATCAACCAATACTGCGAAGGAATATGAAAAACAGTTGAAAGAAAAGATAGCTCCTTTTACAGACGTGCCTGTACTTTTTATATCAGCTAAAGAAAAAACAAGAATTTTTAAGGTAATAGAAATTGCTTTGGAAGTATATGAAAACCGTAAACGCAGAATTGCAACCAGCAAACTAAATGACGTAATGCTAAAAGCCGTAGAAGCTTATCATGCGCCTGTTGTACGCGGCCACGCAGTGAAGATAAAATACATTATGCAGTTGCCAACTGCTGTGCCTTCGTTCGCTTTCTTTACAAATTATCCTGACGATATTAAAACGCCTTATAAGAATTATTTAGAAAACCAATTGCGTGCTGCTTTCAACTTTAAAGGTGTACCTGTAAGGATTTTTTTCAGAAAAAAATAATACGCAATTAATGATTGCCTTTTTTGTTTTTATACTGCAACATCCATTCGTAAATATTTAAACCATTTGTTTGTTTCCATGTTGGGTCGTAGGCTTGCACCCAGGCTGAATGCCCTACACCTTTAAGTGTATTTAGTATTGCCGGAATTGGCGGCTTGTCTGAATTTATAATATTGGTATAATCAACAGCATTAGTATAAAAAGCATCCTGGTCGCCGCAAACATTCAAGCAAGCAATGCCATATTTATCTACATTGGTAATTTTATCAGGATGATCTGCAGCCGCAGAACTCATTGGAACAATTGCAGCAATTTGTTTTGTGAGTTTATCGTCGTCTGTCATGCAACTCCATAAACCCCAGCCCCCCGCAGAAAAACCTGTGATATAAATTCTTGAATTATCTATTGGTAACTTTTTTTGTAATTCTTTAAGCATCACTTCTACCTGTGGAGCACTCCATCCCCATAATACCGGACATTGCGGGCTGCATACAAAAAAAGAATAGGTTTTATGATCGACAGGATTAACAGCATTGGCATTAAATCCCTGGGCTATATATTCGCTCATTGTATGATTCTTAAGTAATAACTGCAGGTTTGTACCTGTTTGTTCCTGGCCATATAAATTTATAATTAGCGGATAGACCTGCTTTTTTTTCTTATCGTTATCTGCTGAATATGAATGTGGCACCCACAATAAAGCTTGTGAAACTGGATAAGTGTAATCGCCGGTAGGCAATTGAATAATTTTTTGGCGCCCAAGCGTGCCAGACGATACAAAATCATTATCAGTTGAATAAGCAGTAACGTAATGCTGATCGATACTTTCTATATCTTTTTTGCAACCTGAAATCAATGCAATAAAAAAAGCAGCGAAAGTTGCCACAAAGTAAGCTTTCATGTATGTAAGAATTAATAATGGTTATGTTTTTCAGCGCAGGTTATAAAATAATTGTTTACAATTAAATGCTAACCATTTTATGCATCATCAAAAAAATAATAATTAAATCTTTTTTAAAACGAACTGCATAAGTTAGCAATTGATAACAGCCGAACAATAAACGCAAACTTGTTTTAAAAGTTCGGCAAAGAAAAGAAATAATTTAAACCGGAGAAATAAAAAGGTTTAGGGGAAAACCAGAATAGGGTTGAACTGCGCTGATTAAAAATTATGCGATAAAGGTAAAGCGGTTCCAAAGCGTGAAGCAAGGGTGAAATCCCCGTATTAAAAGGGTATTTACACTATGTTTTTTTAAAAAGTCCTAACTTCTCATCAGCCCTTGGAGGTTTTGTGTATGTAATTTGTATACGAGCAAGGGTTTGTTCAACAAAAAAATAGAGCCAATATTGTTTTGCCATGTGAATATGCCGGTGTGCCGCAAGAAACTTTTTAATTTTAAACTTCAAGTTGCACTGGCATCAGAATTTAAAAATGGCGCTTGCCACATACTTATGTAAACTTATTTCAATAAAACGATGAACTGAAACTGTTATAACTTCGTATTATGGTGCATAACCTGAGCAGCAAACACAGTCTTATAACAAATTGGATAAGCGAACTCCGTTCAACTGAAATACAAACAGATCGTTTGCGTTTTAGGCGCAATCTTGAACGCGTTGGTGAAGCATTGGCTTATGAGATAAGTAAAACATTGCCATGGCAGCAAAAAGAAATTCAAACGCCACTGGGTATTCATGCAAGCAAGGTATTGGCTGAACAACCTGTTATAGCAACTATTTTACGCGCAGGTTTACCAATGCAGCAGGGATTGCTTAATTTTTTCGACCGGGCTGACAGCGCTTTTATTTCTGCTTACCGCAAACACCGGCGTGATGGGGGTTTTGAAATAAATCTTGAATATATAAGCGCCCCAAGCCTTGAAGACCGCATACTTATCATCTGCGATCCAATGCTGGCAACAGGCGCTTCACTGGCAGCTGCTTTGCAAGCATTAAAAGACAGTGGAACTCCTTCACAAATTCATATTGTTTCTGCTATTGCAGCTTCTGTTGGAATTGAATATGTGATTAGAGAATTCGGCGAAAAATTATATATTTGGTGCGGAGATATTGATGATGAATTAACTGCTAAAGGATATATTGTTCCGGGATTAGGTGATGCAGGTGATCTTGCCTTTGGACCAAAAACCCAGTTCTGATAATAGTAAGCAGCTTTAATTTGTTTTATACAGTCTAATCATTAACAAGTAATCCTGTAATTTTAAGTCTGGGCCGGACCAAAAAACTAAATGATGAAATTCTTCTTTACAATTCTGCTTATTTCCCTTGCAGTAAATGTAATTGCTCAAGACCCGCACTTTTCCCAATTTTTTTCATCACCACTTACATTAAATCCAGCTTTCACAGGTAAGTTTAACGGGCAGGTACGGGCAGCCGCAAATTATCGCAATCAATGGCCCACTATTAATCGTGCTTATGAAACCGGAACAGCATCAGTTGACTTTCCAATTCTTTCTAAACATATTCCGTCAACAGATATATGGGGTGTCGGTTTTAGTGCTTATACTGATAAAAGTTCTGCCGGTGCTGTGGGCTTTAATTATTTTTCTCTATCTACTGCCTATCATAAAGGTTTGGATGAAGATGGTTATCATCAATTGGGCGCAGGCTTCCAGGTTACTTATGCAGATATGGTAATCAATACCTCTAAGCTTACGTTTGAAGATCAGCTCACTTCTGCGGGGTTTACTAACCCTACAATGGAAGACTTTCATGGAGAGACGCTTAAGGCAAATTATGTAGATGTTAATGCAGGTATACTTTACACGGCAAGTACAACTGATAAAAATAATTTTTATGCCGGTGTAAGTTTGTATCATATTAATCGCCCAAAACAGGAGTTTACTGGTGTTAATTACAACTTATATCCACGTGCAACTTTACATGCAGGTGGTTATTTTCCTGTTGGTGTTTTAACTACTGTTCATTTAAGTGGATTATATAGTACACAAGCCGGTGCGCATGAAGCATTGTTAGGTGGTGCTATGCAGTTTATTGCGGGGGATCCTAATGCTGATAATCCAACGAGTTTTTATGGCGGCGGATGGGTACGTTTCGGTGATGCTGTTATTCCCTATGTGGGTTTAGAATTTAACGATCTCCGCGTTGGCGTTACTTATGATATCAACACATCAAATCTTAAAACAGCTTCTGAAAGTCGTGGTGGAATTGAAATTTCACTCATCTATATAAAACACGCTGCAGAAAGTAAAGGATTGCCCTGCCCTAAATTTTAGTTAAGTGCTTTCTTTGTTTGGTTAAGATTAATCAATCTTTATTCTCATTTCATTCCATATTTTATTCATTTCGCACATACTCATCTTTTCGAAGGTGTATACTAAGTATAGTTTTGATCAATGATCAAATCACTATAATTATGAAAAAGATTTATTTTATAATCTTCATTGCGGCAAGTGCATATATACTTTCATGCAAAAAAGAAACGATTGCTGTTTCTTCACCTGTGTATAATCAGTCAATAGCACACCAAACGGGAGTTGTAACAGGTAAGGCAACTGATTCATACGGGAATGTTTTAAAAAATGTGAATGTAACAGCAGAGCATACGGTGTGGTTAGGAACCTATTTATATGCAACAACAAATGCCCATGGTAAATACAGTATCACAATTCCAAACGACCCTGCGGGTGATTGGGTTGCTACAGCACGCTATACTAAAAAAGCTTATGGACAAACTTATATTTTTGATATGAATGGAAACCAAACGCCGTTTTCACAGTCAGATGCGGCGGTAAGAAACTTTACGTGGAAACTCAGTGGTAAAAAACCAGGTAATAACGGTTATTATGGTGCACATGTTGACTTATATCAATTT
>JAFBAF010000316.1 GCA_019247895.1 Parafilimonas sp.
ATGTTGATTCAACTGTTGAAAAAACGTTGTACTCAGGACTGGCTAAATTTTTGCCTGCAGGAACAGCTTATAATACATTTCAGACTAAATATAAACAGGCTTCGCAATTAGTGTTGCCTTCCATTTCTGAAGATTTGAAGCATGGCGCAGAAAAAGCAACAATTATTGCCATCATTATTATTTGCCTGTACATTTTCATTCGTTTCCGTGACTGGAGATATTCTTTAGGAACCATTGTTTCACTGTTGCATGATGTGTTGGTAACCCTTGCAGTATTTAGTTTCTTAAGAAAAATAGTTCCATTCCCGTTAGAAATTGATCAGTATTTTATTGCGGCTATTTTAACCGTAATTGGCTTTTCAATGAATGACACAATTATAGTGTATGACCGTATTCGTGAAGATTCAAGATTGATGAAAGGTGAAACAAAGGAACAGATCATAAATAAAGCCATTAACCAAACTTTAAGCAGAACAGTAATGACTTCATTAACTGTTTTCTTAACCATCTTGATTTTGTTTATATTTGGCGGAGAAGTAACAAGAGGTTTTGCATTTGCAATGTTGATTGGTGTGATCACCGGTACTTATTCTTCCATTTTTGTTGCAGCACCAATTTTAATTGACTTTGCAAAAAACAGACCTTTAGGAAGCGGAAGCGGTGATGTAAAAAAGAAATCGTAGTTGTTTAAAATGAGAATAAATAAAAAAGCAGCTTTAAAAGCTGCTTTTTTATTTTACAGAAATTCGTTTGCATCTGCGTAACTAAACTTGGAAATTATATCAGCACCTTTCATTACAAAATAAGTAGCATTTACCCTGGCTGCGGTTTTTATAACAGTTGCATCGCATAACAAAATGTATGCAGGAATATTACCTAAAATTTTCTCAGCATCCTGCTTATCGGCAGTTACTATAAACAATGGTATATTTTTCTGCTGAAGCGTTTGTGCAATATTTTTAAAGTCGTTATTGTACCATTTATTAAATGTGCTGAAGTCTTTTGCAAACAGTAACACATATTCCCCACCTGAATCAAGTAATGCATTTGTTGTATCAGTTCCTTCTAAAGTAAATAAAGCAAAATCGGCGATTGGTGGCGTTGCATTTCCTCTTCTAACAATTTTATCTGTCCTGTTAATAAACTCGTAGCTTGAATCAAGATCAGCGGGCAAGGTTTCTGCAGTATATTCTTTTACCTCACCATTTTTTCTATATTTAAAAATCATTACAACACTATCCTGAACGGCGTTTGGCGGCGGCTGCATTTCTTTTAAAATATTATTTCCCTGCTTATAAGGAAGACAATCAACTACAGGCAAATGCTTCATTACATAAGCTTGCAGGCAGCTTGTAAAAACAATGCAAAGCAACAGCAAAGTGATTGCAGTAACAGGCCGCGCTGATGATGAAATTGTTTTCCTGTTGAGAAACAATATTAATATCAACCCGAATAAAATAATATCTTTTATAAACGATTCGGTTGGTGTTAGCGGAAGACAATCGCCGAAGCAACCACATGTTTTTATTTTACCTGAGAACACGGCATAACCGGTAAGAAATGCAAAGAAAATTATCAGCAATAATAAAAGCCATGTAAATAATTTCATGCGCCAGCCTATAATCACCGCTACACCTGCCAGCACTTCAAACACGTTCATGATGAGAGAAAATTGAAGCGTGTAATCATTAAAAGTGTACCAGTTCCATGCTTCAAAAAATTCCTGCATTTTATAACTCAAACCTAGCGGATCATTTGCTTTTACTAGCCCACTAAAAATAAAAAGCAATCCAACTATCCAGCGTATTGCTATCAGAGAATTTTTTTTATATGGTTTCATAATCTCTTAGCTTTTGCTTTTAGCTCTTGGCGTTTAGCTACTTTTTATGTTTTCCTTCATCAATTAATATCAGTGCAAACGTTGCGTAATTAATTATATCAACATAGTTGGCATCAATGCCTTCACTTATCAATGTTTTACCGTCGTTATTTAATATTTGCCGTACACGCAATAATTTCATTAGTATCAAATCAACAAAACTTTCCTGGCTCATCTCCCGCCATGCTTCACCATAATCATGATTTTTATTCATCATTACATGTTTAGCTTCATGTACAGCTTTATTATACAAATCACTTGCTTGTTGCACAGGCAATTCTTCTACCATTGCATTTTGTAAATCCAATTGAATTAAACCAATGATCGCATAATTAATAATACCGATAAATTCACTCACAACATCATCTTCTATTTTGCGTTCAGTTAAGCTTTGAATATTTCTGATGCGCAGTGCCTTAATAAAAATTTGGTCAATTACAGAAACTGTGCGCAATACACGCCATGCAGTTCCATAATCAATTGTTTTTTTTAGAAAAATATTTTTACAACTTTCTATTGCTTTATCAAATTGTTGTTCTGTTGTCATCTTAATTGCTGATATTTCATTTATCATTCACAACTTACCGCTTATTACATTTGTGATGCTTCAAAAATAATTAAACAAAACAATGTTTACGCTTAACTGCAATGGAAGATTATTGGTAATTAACAAACCTGTTGTAATGGGCATCTTAAATATTACCCCCGATTCTTTTTACGCAGTAAGCCGTTTACAGCGGGAAAATGAAATTTTACAAATCGCTGAAAAAATGCTGAATGATGGTGCAACTATTTTAGATGTTGGCGGCCAAAGCACAAGACCGCGCAGTACAAGAATATCCGCAAATGATGAAGGAGAAAGAGTGTTGACTGTTATTGAAATATTGCATAAAAATTTTAGCGGAGCATTTATTTCTGTTGATACATATTATGCAACGGTTGCAGAAAAAGCGGTTGCCGCAGGCGCAGTTATAGTGAACGATATCAGCGGTGGAATTTTAGATAAAAATATGTTGGCAACAGTTGGTAAATTAAATGTACCTTATATATGCATGCATATGCAAGGCACGCCTGAAAGCATGCAGCAAAATCCAACTTATAAAAATGTAACCCGTGAAGTGCTTGATTTTTTTATTCAGCAAACTGAACAATGCCGTTTACATAATATTAAAGATGTGATTGTGGATGTGGGTTTTGGTTTTGGCAAAACGCATGCACACAATTTTCAGTTGCTGAAAGATCTTTCCGTATTTAAAATGCTTGATAAACCAATTTTGGCCGGGCTTTCAAGAAAAGGAACGATCTATAAAACGCTAAACATAACCGCAGACGACGCTTTAAACGGAACAACGGTTCTTAACACCATTGCTTTATTAAACGGTGCCAATATCTTACGTGTGCACGATGTAAAAGAAGCCGCGCAGGCCATTGAATTGATTGAAGCGTATAAATCTTAAACCTCAATTGCCATCATAGTAAAATACGATCTTCGCATTAGTTTTAAGATCGGTTTTTACTGATAATTTATATACCTGTGTGCCTACAGTTACACGCATTAATGCAGTGTTTGGCGGAATAGTTCCCAAATTTTCCGCTATCAGTATAAACTCGTGCATTCGGTTAGTTGAGTCTGCATGAATTTTAAATGTTATCGGATCTCGTACAAGCATTTGATTGTTTACAATAAGCGTATTGTTATGATAAACACTTACACGGTCGCCGTCAATTTCAGCATTATCAAATAACTCGATCAATATATCAGGTGTTGGAATATGATACGTTTGAAGCAATACATTATCTCTTGTTTCAAATGCATTTATAGTTGAATTTTTTACAGTGTCTTTTCCAACAATTGTTTTTTTATTAGTGTTAGCTGCAACACGATTGATAGAATCCTGTATCCGCATTTGCTCTTTCTGTTTTGCAAGATTAATGGAATCATTTATTTGTTGTTGTCTCCTCTGAACAACAGCCATCGAATCATCCATTTGCTTTTGTCTTGCTTTTGCTAACAGCGATGCATTGCTAATCGAATCCTGCATATGCTTTTGCTGTTTTTGTTTTGCAACTTTAATCGAATCATCAATATATTGTTTTTTTTGTTTTGCTAACGCAATTGCATTTTGTGTTGAATCATCAATAAATTTTTGTCTTGCTTTTGCAAGCAACGCTGCATTATCAAGTGAGTCCTGGATGCGCTTTTGTTCCTTTTGCCTGGCAATGGCTGCAACAGTTGCTAATGAATCACTAACTTGTTTTTGCCGCTTTTTAACCAGTATGATTGAGTCGTCAATTTGTTGTTGCCGCTGTTTGGCTAATGCAATTGCACTTTTAGTTGAATCATCAATTTGCCTTTGACGTTGCTTTGCAAGCAGCGCTGCGTTATTAATTGAATCCTGTATGCGTTTTTGTTCTTGTTGCTTTGCAATAGCTGCAACAGTTACCAATGAATCATCAATCTGCTTTTGCCTTTTTTTAATTAATGCAATTGAGTCGTCAATTTGTTGCTGTCGCTGTTTGGCTAATGCAATTGCATTTTTAGTTGAATCATCAATTTGCTTTTGACGTTGCTTTGCAAGCAGCGCTGCATTATTAATTGAATCCTGTATGCGTTTTTGTTCTTGTTGCTTTGCAATAGCTGCAACAGTTGCCAATGAATCATCAAACTGCTTTTGCCGTTTTTTAACCAGTATGATTGAATCGTCAATTTGTTTTTGACGTTGTTTTGCAAGCAATGCTGCATTATTGATCGAGTCTTGTATGCGCTGTTGTTCTTTTTGCTTTTCAATAGCTGCAACAGTCGCCAATGAATCATCCGATTGCCTTTGACGTCTTTCAAGCAGCGCTGTAGAATCCGCAATTTCTTTCTGGCGCTTCTTTATATAAGCTGCAGCATCTTGCAAAGAATCTTTGGTGCGTTGTTGTTCTTTTATTTTGGAAACGGCAATTGAATCGCTAACAAATTGTGCTCTTCTTTTTGCCAGTGCAATTGCATTCTTTGTCGAATCATCAATTTGCTTTTGCCTCTTTTTAGCTAAGGCAGCGGCATTGTTTAAAGAATCTTTGGTTACTTTATTTTGATCAGGATCTGAAGCAATAATTTCCGGCGGCTTTATGCAAGGTTTGTAAAATGCAATGTCTGACGCTGTACCGAAAAGATCTACGAGATAACGTTGCATTGTTGTATCGTAATCACACAATGGCCTGTAATAAGTAAACACACCATCGCAATTTTGCTGGCAGCCCGAAATGCGTTGCGTTAAAAGAATTTTATCTTGCTGGATTGTTATCTTATTATCCGGCGTGCAGGACGAACAGTCCCACCATTGGCCGTTTGGTGGTTCCTTTTTGAACAATACAATTCCCGGTTGTATGTACAATTGCTGTTTATCAAAATAACCTGAAACTGATATTACTATTCTTGAATGATCATGATTGGTAAGTTCTTTTATTCTTTTACCAAAAAAATTTTCCCCTGCAATAGAATCAATAACAATGGTTGTTACTACACCGGTTTTATTTACAGTAACGTTTTGAGTAGAATTCCAGGTACCAATCATCCACGAAATGTTCTGGGCTTTGCAAAATGTAAAGCAAAAAAGCAAAGGCACGAATAACCAAAATTTTGTCAGTCGGTTCATAGACATTGGACTTGCCATATAACGCAAAGCAGCGATATTATATTTTAACAGATTAAACAACAGAAAAATTTAAAGCTATTTTGGTTTTCAATAAGGCTGTTGAGCATAAGTTTCCGGTAAGGCAAGCTAACAAATTTATAAATACATGCAACATTCGTTTTCTTCATATACGCAGAATTAAGAATACTAAAACATCTTTTAAGCCGATGTTCGTTATTTTGCCATTTCAAATACTTACGCATGGCTAAGCTTTCAGGAAATATTTTAATTATTGATGATGAACGTTCTATAAGGAAAACGCTAAATGAAATTCTTTCTTACGAAGGCTTTAAAGTAGATGAAGCAACTGATGGTGAAGAAGGGTTAAAGCTTTTCTCAGATAAAACGTATGATGTTGTTTTATGCGATATAAAAATGCCAAAGATTGACGGCATTGAATTTCTCGCAAAAGCCGGTGAAGTAAATGCAGACATTCCTGTGATAATGATCAGCGGCCACGGAACCATTGAAACTGCTGTTGATGCCGTAAAAAAAGGCGCTTATGATTACGTTGCAAAACCACCTGATCTCAATCGTTTGCTGATCACAATCCGTAATGCGTTGGATAAAAATTCGCTCAGCACAGAAACAAAAACATTACGTAAAAAGATCAATCGCGTTGAAGAAATGATTGGCGAAAGTGAAGCAATGAAAAAAATAAAAGAGACGATTGAAAAAGTTGCGCCCACTGATGCAAGAGTTTTAATTGCCGGCGAAAACGGCGTGGGAAAAGAATTGGTTGCACGCTGGCTGCACACAAAAAGCAAACGTGCCGAACAATCTCTTGTGGAAGTAAATTGCGCAGCTATTCCTTCCGAACTTATCGAAAGCGAATTGTTTGGTCATGAAAAAGGTTCGTTCACCTCAGCTATTAAACAACGTATTGGGAAATTTGAACTGGCAAACGGCGGCACTTTATTTTTAGATGAAGTTGGTGATATGAGTTTGAATGCACAGGCAAAAGTATTGCGTGCTTTGCAGGAAGGAAGAATAACAAGAGTGGGTGGCGATAAAGAAATTAATGTTGACGTACGTGTAATTGCCGCCACCAATAAAAATTTATTGAAGGAAGTTGAAGATAAAAATTTCCGCATTGATCTTTATCATCGCCTGAATGTGATTCTTATTCATGTGCCTTCATTAAACGAACGCAAAGAAGATATTCCTTTATTAATAGATAAATTTCTTGAAGATATTGCGGAAGATTATGGCCAGGCAAAAAAAGAGATTGATAAAAGAGCCGTTGATGCATTACAACGACATAACTGGAGCGGCAACATACGGGAATTACGCAATGTAGTAGAAAGGCTTGTGATCTTATCAGGAAAAGTGATCACTGAAAGTGATGTCTCAAGTCATGTATTAATTTAAGTGCATGAATAAGCAGCAAACAGTTATTATAATTGTTGGCCCGACTGCATCCGGCAAAACAGATATTTCTTTACAACTTGCTGCACGTTTTAATACAAGTATCATTTCGGCTGATTCAAGGCAATGCTATAAAGAATTAGATATTGGTGTTGCCAAACCATCGCATCAAGCTTTGCAATCGGTCAAACATTACTTCATTAATTCTCATTCCATACATGATAATGTAAATGCACAGGTATTTGAAGAATATGCTTTGCATGCTGTAACAGAAATTTTTAAACAGAATGATACAGCAATTATGGTTGGCGGCACAGGAATGTACATTAAAGCATTTTGTGAAGGGCTTGATGCGATGCCAGAAATTGATTCCGCTATTCGCAATTCGATAATTCAGGAATACAATGAAAAGGGATTAGGATGGTTACAGCAACAAGTTCAACAAAAAGATCCAGTCTTTTGGCAACAGGCAGAACAAAAAAACCCGCAGCGCTTAATGCGTGCCCTTGAAGTAGTAACGGCAACAGGAAAATCAATTAATGATTTCAGAAAAAAAAATAAAGCGCAACGCAATTTCAACATACAAAAAATTGGTATCAGTTTACCACAACAACAATTGCATTCAAACATCGAAAACCGTGTTGATGTAATGATTGCAGAAGGTTTAGTTGATGAAGCAAGATCATTATATGCTTGTAAAAATATCAATGCCTTGCAAACTGTGGGCTATAAAGAAATTTTTAAGTTTTTAGATGAAAAAATATCTTTGAAAGATGCAATCGGGCAAATAAAACAGAATACTAAGCAATATGCAAAACGCCAGCTTACGTGGTTTAAAAAAGATAAACAAATAAACTGGCTTTTATCAGCAGAAATACTATCCACAAATTTAATTTAACCGTTAAGCAACCAATTAATCTTCACTACAGTTTACTTCTTTTCGTTCTGCATAACTCAGGTAAATTAAAGCTAAAAAGAGATTTCGTTTCTGGATAATATGCCATTTTATAACCTAAAAAAACTACAATGAAAAAACTTTGCTCAGCAATTTCTCTTTGCCTCCTGTTTGTACTAAAAGGCTATTCCTTCACTCAAATTGTAACGGTACAAAACCATGTATTTACACCATCAAGCTTTACGATTAATCTTGGCGACACTGTAAAGTGGACATGGATAAATGGTTCACACACTACAACATCACTCACTATTCCTGCCGGCGCTACAGCATGGAACCAAAACATGAATTCGGGAAGCACGACTTTTATTTATGTACCCAAAGTTCTTGGTGTATATAATTACAAGTGTACGCCGCACCAATCAATTGGAATGGTTGGAAATTTTACGGTTGTTTGTCCAAATGCCAGTGCTCAAATCTCAGCAAACAGCGCAACAACATTTTGCAAAGGCGGTTCTGTTTTACTAAAATCGAGCGTTTCAGCTAATATAACTTCTTTTCAATGGAAGAAAAACGGAGCAAATATTTCAGGTGCAACTTCATCAACTTTTACTGCTACAACAACAGGTTCTTATACGTTGTCTGTTACCAATAATTGCGGAAATTCAAATACATCGAATGCTATAAAAGTAACTGTGAATGCTTTGCCTGCGGCTACTATCACTCCTTCAGGCACAGTAGATTTTTGTCCGCCAGACAGCGTGGTGCTGCAAGCGAACACAGGCGCAGGATTAACTTATCAATGGACAAAAAATAATGTAAACATTAACGGCGCAACCTCACCAACATTCACAGCCACGCAAGGCGGCAGCTACAGGGTTATTGTTACTAAAACATCTACCGGCTGCAGCAAACAATCACCTGTAACAAAAGTTGTAAAGCAATGCGGCAGTATTGCTTCAACTATACAACAAGACGATAACAATTCAATAAAGGTTTATCCAAATCCATCGTCAAATGATTTTCATGTATTGCTGCCTTCTTTCAATAACGAAGAATTAAACTTATCTATTTTTGATGAAAGCGGCAATTTAATTGGCATTCATAAGATCAGTTCCCAAGAGTTTTCATTTGGCAATGAATTAAAACAAGGTATTTATCTTATACAAATAAAGAATGGGAGTACAACTTTGTATAAACAAAAAGTAACAAAAGAATAAGTTTGGTCTTTCCTTTTGCGATGTGAGCCGGTAGTATTTAATTGCTACCGGCTTTTTTAAACAATGCATCAAAATCCGGCTGCCATGTTTTGCCAAGATCAAAAGAGTTTTCTATAAATTCATGCAGGGTTTTATCAACGGAATTATAAGTGATGGTCATTCTGCGATGAATAAGATTTCGT
>JAFBAF010000251.1 GCA_019247895.1 Parafilimonas sp.
AAAACCTTTTAAAGATTGTTCATCACAACAACAAATTGAGGTGGTTGATCAAATTGCTTATCCTGAAAAAGCAAAACCTGAAATGAGTTATGGCGTTTCTTTTTTTAATTTAATGCGCAACTTAACTGCAACCGGTTTTTATTCTACGCAAATTGGCTGGGACGATATAGGTTACGTTGGCAACAGGCCAAATCAATGGAATGGCGTTCCTGATGATGTACAAAAACAATATGGCGTTGCTTACAGTGACAAAGAATTAAAAGAGTGTGCTAGCTATTCTTGATGTAAGATTGATCATTGTTCCCCTTTGAATGAATCGCTCTAAGCTTGCTTTCTTTTTTCAGCCTCTTTTTTGTATAGATCATTGCTGAAAAAGCTGCTGAAACGGCGATGATAAACGGTTTAAGATTACCTGCTCCCATAATGTAGGTTTGACGAATACTTTATGTAAAGTATACGCAACAAAATGTTAAATGGTTTGCTCAGCATTTCGTTTTTTAAATTTCTGAATTTGATTCAGAAGAATTAAATGATAATTAAACTGTATCTGACTACAATTGATTTTTGTTGTTAAACTTAATGAATAGAACGATTATTTATAGTAACACGCAGTAGCTTTGTTTCATAACAAATTTTCAATTACCTTTGCCACCCAAATTTTCAGGCTATGAATTTCAGGAGAGAGTTTGAAATAGCATTTGTTGGCCTGAAACCCGGGATTCATCATTTTGAACATTATATTGATGATAAGTTCTTTGCTAATTACGGAATTCAGGATTTTTCAAATTGTAACACCAATATAAGGCTTGAGCTGGATAAAAAAAGCAGCTTTATGCTTTTAAAGTTTGATATTGACGGAACGGTTGATGCACATTGTGATCGTTGCGGAAATCCGTTAACAATACAGTTATGGGATGAATTTAGAGTGGTGGTGAAGCTGGTAGACAATCCGGATGAAATGAATGAACAGGAAGAAGATCCTGATGTATATTACATAAGCCGGGGTGAAAGCCATCTTCATCTTGCAGATTGGATTTATGAATTTATTAACCTAAGTATTCCACTGCAAAAAATTTGTCCATCAAACGAGAATGGTGAATCGCAATGTAATAAAGAAGTTCTTGCAAAATTGTCACAGGCTGAAAATGCTGACAACGAAAAAGCTAACCCAATGTGGAAGGCTTTAAATAAATTTAAAGATTTTAATTAATAAATATTTGAGTTATGCCAAATCCAAAACGCAGGCACTCACAGCAGCGCAGCGCAAAGAGGAGAACACATTATAAAGCTGAAGAAGTAACTTTAAGCAAAGACAGTGCAACAGGCGAAATGCATGTACGCCATCGTGCGCATGTAAGCGAAGGCAAACTGTATTACAAAGGAAAAGTTGTTTCTGAGAAAGCTCCTCTGAAAGCATAAATTAATGCGCTGAATGAATCTTGCGCTCGACATGATGGGCGGTGATTTTGCGCCGCTTGAAGCTGTAAAAGGTTTAAAGTTATTCTTAACGAATAGCACTAAAGCAACTGTTTATTGCATAGGTGATGAACAACAATTGAAACCTTTAATAGTTGAATATAATCTGCCACAGGAAAATCTTCTGGTGGTTCATACTTCAGAAGTTATAGGTTACCACGAACATCCTACAAAAGCTTTAAAAGACAAGCCTGATTCTTCTATTGCAAAAGGATTCCAGTTATTAGCTGCGGGTAAAGTTGATGCTTTTTTAAGCTCCGGAAATACCGGCACTATGCTGGTAGGCTCCATGTTTTTTTTAAAACCATTAGAAGGTATTTTGCGGCCAACGATCGCAACCGTTGTTCCTAAAATTGGCGGTGGTACAGGCTTGTTGCTTGATGTTGGTTTAAATGTTGATTGCAAGCCGCAACATCTTGATCAATTCGCTTCACTTGGCAGTTTATATGCAGAAAGCATTTTGTCTATCAGCAATCCAAAAGTTGGTTTATTAAATATTGGCGAAGAAGAAGGCAAGGGCAATGCTTTGTGTAAAGAAGCATATAGTTTGCTGAAAGAAAATGCGCAAATAAGCTTTATTGGTAATGTTGAGGGGAGAGATGTTTTTATTGACAAAGCCGATGTAATTGTATGCGATGGCTATACCGGCAATGTAGTATTGAAAATGGCTGAATCAATTTATGATATTGTAGAAAGCCGCAATTTGCACAACGATGAATTCATGCGCCGTTTTGCTTATGAAAATTATGGCGGAACACCGGTACTTGGCGTTGAAAAACCCGTTATCATCGGTCATGGCATAAGTAACGACGTTGCTTTTTGCAATATGCTTTCTCTTGCAGAAAAAATGATTGATAAAGACGTTTGTGGTGTCATCCGCAATGCATTCCAAAATGCTGTTAAGCCAGCTTAATTTCCGAAAAATAATTCAGTTCTTCGTGCAGATTTAGATAAGGATGTTTATTTAAGATCTGTTTGGTTTTTTCTGCTTGTTGCTGTAAAAATTTTTTGTGTAAAGTTGAATCCGGGTTAAAAGGTTTATGCCTTTTTGCAATTACTATCTTTTTTATTTCTTCCAGTAATTCTTTTGTTGATCGATCAAAACATACTTCAGAAAATTTTTCTAAAACAAATTGGGTAGCCGCATAATTTGGATGCGCCAGGTCAATATCATAAAAACGATAATCTCTTAAAACATCAATCACCAATTCATAAGCCGGAAAATAATAAAGCTTATCAAATTTGTTTATAAGGTGATGAACTGATTCAATCAATCTTGCTTTGCTGCGATTATTATCAACAACTCCATCTCTTAAATGTCTTACCGGACTTATAGTAAAAATTATTTTCAGTTTGTTATTGAAATGAAATAATTGGTGGATTGTATTATCAAAAGCTGTTACAATTTCTTCAATCGTATTTAAGTGTTTCGCAAAATTATGCGCCGGTGCTTTGTGACAATTCGCAACACTTTGGCTGGGGGCGAGGGTGAGTTTGTATGTAAACGCAGAACCCAAAGTTATTATCAACCAATCTGCATCTTTTAAAAAATTATGTGCTTCTTGCTGGCTTTCATTGATAATTCTTAAACATTCACTTTTTTCAATGTTTGAAAACCGGCTATGATGTTGCCAGCTATTCCAAACCTCATTTAAATAAAACAATTCTTGTTCTGCGTATTTTTTATTTTGAATATAAGAAACCAAACTTGAAGAAACACTTAAAGGATCAAATAAAATTCCATTTGGGTTCTGCAACACATGAAATTTATGTTCGAGCAAAAAATTGCCGATGTGTTCGGTAAAGCAAGAGCCGGTTAATAAAATTTTATCCTTATAAGTTATTGAAGGTTCTAATGGTCTTATATTAATGTTAGCAAAAAACTGCATAATTAAATAAATATTTCATTAGCTATTTGTAAACTTTCCTGCAATGCTTCCTTATTAATATCTATATGTATTTGCTTGCTCTTAAAATAATCGATCATAAAAATAGAATCCATATTTCCAACCAATTCATTTTGTGCCATCGGGCAACCACCAATTCCTTTTAATGCTCCGTCAAATCTTAAGCAATCTTCATTAAATGCAGCATCTAATTTTTCTTTCCTGTTTTGCATAGTTGAATGAAGATGCACACCAAATTCTATTTCAGGATATTTATTGATAAGTGTTTTACAGGCAAAGGAAATTTGTTGGGGTGTTGCGAGACCAACAGTATCTGCCAATGAAATAATATTAATATTTTTTTTCACCATTTCATCAGCCCAATGCAACAGCACTTCTTCATTGTATGCATCATCATAAGGATTGCCAAATGCCATACTTAGGTAAAGAACCAATTTTTTTTTATGCTGAATGCAAAGTGATTGAATTGCATCAACACGTTGTAAACTTTCTTTAATACTGCTGTTTGTATTTTTTTGCTGAAATGTTTCAGAAATAGAAAATGGAAAACCCAGATAAGTTATTTCATCAAATTCAACAGCTTCTTTGGCGCCACGCTCATTTGCAATTATTGCAAGCAGTTTTGTGTTACTATTTGCCAATTCCAAATTCCTGATTACCTCATGCGTATCTGCCATTTGCGAAATTGCTTTCGGCGAAACAAAACTTCCAAAATCAATGGTATCAAAACCAACATTTAATAAGCTGTTGATGTATGCAATTTTTTTTTGTGTGGGAATAAAATTATGCCAGCCCTGCATTGCATCACGCGGACATTCAATCAGCTTAATTGCTTTATTCATTCAGTAAAATTACTGCTGCCATTTTATTATTCATTCAAGTTTAAATAAACAAAAAAGCATCACACAATATGCAATGCTCTTCATCAATACAAAGTATAATAATTATAAAATTCTTAAACCTAAACCGAGTTGCCAAGCCTGGTTTTTCCATTTTTGCTGATCGCCAATATCATTGATTTTATTCAACCCGATATTATATCGTGCAAAAGCATTTATAGCTCCGATATTTAATCTTGCGCCCAATACCGCAGCTAAATCTCCGCTTTTTACAGCGTTGCCAACATTGGTTGTAAGCTTACTGTCTTTGTTCATTAGTATACTAAATTGAGGACCCAGTTGAAATGTAAGTAACTTGCCAGCATTTAAATTTAATAAAATAGGAACGCTTAAATAATTGAAATGTGCTTTACTGCCAATTACTGAACTCGGCGCATCCTGGTAAATTGCTTTCCAGCCTGAATCTATAGTTGCATTTGTTTGACTGAAAAGTAATTCAGGTTCTATGCCCCAGCTTTTACCAATACCTAAATCAACATAAGCGCCAAGCAGGTAACCGATTTTATATTCGTTTTTAAATGATTCGCCATCTATTTTACCGAGGTTAGCGCCAACCTTTGCACCGATATGTAATGATTGAGCCGAAACTGCCGCAGATATGGTTAATACAAAACATAAAGACAAAATGATTTTTTGCATAGCATTATTTTTTTTGATTAGATGTTGCCAATTGTTATGCCAATTGATGTTGGTAAAACGTTTGCGCCTTGTTTTAATTACTTAACAAAAGCCTAAAGCGCTGGAATGAAATTAATTTATCGCATCTTTTTATACATTTCATTGCGCTGCCTTTGAGCGTAAGCATTTACAGAATCAAAAAGTTGCTGGTTTAAAAGAGGGTGTGTTTGATAAAAATCAAAGCTTTTAAAGAAATCGGGTTTGCTTATCTTATGCAGATTAAGCACTTCGGCTAAATATACTGCGCCTATACTTTTTTTGGTAGTGTCTTTTTCTGAGAGTGCGGAGGCATAAGCACCTGCCCGTGTAAGGTCCCACACAATTAATTTCATTGAATCAATTGGTAAAATATCTTTTGGTATTTTTTTATCCTCGGGCGTGCATGAAGTAATAAAGCAGAAAATTAAAAGAAACAAAGCATATTTACTCATTTCATTTGCTCTTTATAAATACTTGCATTGGAAATATCAATCGTTGATAAAATTTGTGATGCTTCTGCCTTGCTTTGCGGATCCCCGTTTTTAAAAATGCCAACATATTCCTGGGATTTTCCCTGCACTAAAAATTGTGCAATCATTGTGTTTGGATTTTCCTGGTTAAAATCTTTCAAAGACGACAATGCATCTAAAACATTTGATCTTGCAGTTTCATTATCACTGTACATCTTATCAAGGCCATCACGATAATAACTGTAAATAATATCATGCACATCATTAAACTTAGCTTCAGTCATATTATCTGCAAGCCAATAACGGTTTCTTAACCCGTCAAAAGCTTTCCATCCCGAAATATTTTTAGCTTCCGGCGCATTGCTTACAATGTTTTCTGCTTTTTTAAAAAATTCATCGCCACCTTTTGGCGAGAAAGAATCATAGTCGAAACCAAGGATCATATAAGCATAATAGGCAAATATTGCGCTGAGATTTGCCGCCAACGCATCTGTTCCCTGCACGCGATTTTCATTAAAATTCAGCTGCTGAAACTGCACATATTTGAATTGAATATCGCCATCCTGATAATTGATCAATGCAGTTTGATAGGAAGAGTTATAAACCGGCCTTGCAGCCTGGATTGCGAGTGTGGCATCATAAACATTATCCTGGTCAACACTATTTACAGTAAGTATAAAATTACAATGAATTTTTTCCTGTGGTTGATAAACATCATTTGTCCATTTGCGATTATTAAGAAAAGTTGTAAGCTGGGTTTGTAAAGTTGTGAATACAGATTTATCAACTGTGCTGCCAACCTGCTGTGCAAACACAGTAACTTTTGCCTGCAGTTCCTGAGCATTCAATTTTATGCAAGCAATCAGCAGCATTATAAAAACAAGAATCCTTTTATACATGAATTTTCTGAATTATGAGTTCAACAATTTGCTGAGCGATTTCTTTTTTACTTGCTAATTCAAGATCAACCGAAGATTCATCTTTAAAAAAAACAGACACTTTGTTTGTATCAAAACCAAAACCTGCATTAGTATCTTTCAACGAATTTAAAATAATCATGTCGGCATTTTTGGTTTTTAACTTATTCAACGCATGTTCTTTTTCGTTGTTTGTTTCTAAAGCAAAACCGGCTAAAAACTGGCCACTTTTTTTCGATGCACCTAATGTGGCAAGAATATCTTTTGTTTTTATAAGCTGAAGCGTAAGTTCTGTTTGATTTTTTTTAATTTTTTCTGATGCAATTTCTGCAGGTTTATAATCTGCAACAGCGGCAGCCATTATTTCAATATCAGATTCTTCATGCAATTGCATACAGGCATTATACATTTCTTCTGCGGTTTCAACCTTACTAATATTTATGCCTTTATATTTTTTTGTTTGGTAAACTGTGCCACTGACGATAGTAACATCTGCACCTTTTTCATATAAAGCCTCAGCTAAAGCAAAACCCATTTTGCCGGATGAATGATTACCTACAAAACGAACCGGGTCAAGTTGTTCGTATGTCGGGCCGGCAGTTACCAATGCTTTTTTATTTTTTAAAACATTTTCTCTAAAAAAATTTTCGAACAAAAACAAAACGATGTCTTCCGGTTCAGCCATTCTGCCTTCACCAAATAAACCGCTTGCCAGGTCACCCGTTCCAACATTAATTATTGTATTACCATACTCTTTTAATGCAATAATATTTTTTTTAGTTGAAGGATGATACCACATATCTTCATCCATTGCGGGCGCAACAACAACAGGACAAGTTGAAGAAAGATAAACTGCAAGTAATAAATTATCACATTGCCCGTGCGCCATTTTTGCCAATGTATTACAGCTTAATGGTGCAATCAAAAACACGTCAGCCCAACGGCCAAGCATTACATGGTTTGCCCAGCTATCTTTTGATGAAATATCAACTAAAACTTTATTATTAGTAAGTGTTGAAAGTACGAGTGGCGACACAAAATCTATAGCTGCCTGCGTCATTACTACTTTAACTTCCGCACCTTCTTTAATTAGGAATCTTGCAAGCAGGATAGATTTATAAGCAGCAATACTTGCTGTTATTCCAAGTAATATTTTTTTTCCTTTCAGCATACATTATAATAAAAAATCCTCCCGTTCAAGGTGGGAGGATTAAAAATACGATTTACGACAGACTAACGGAAAAGGTCATCGTCATTCTTCCTGTAATAAATTTTTTCCTCCAAAAATTCTTGTGTGGCAAGAATGGCCGGATTAGGCATTTTTTCATATGCCTTTGAAATTTCAATCTGCTCTTTGTTTTCATGAATTTCTTCAAGGCTGTCAGTATGGCTTGCGAATTCTTCAAGCTTATTATGCAATTCTTCTTTTATTGCAATGTTTATCTGGTTGGCTCTTTTGCCAATAATAGCAATAGATTCATACAAATTGCCTGTTCTTGATTTTATATCAAGCAGATTTTTTGTTTCGACAGTGTTCAGCGTATTAGCGCTCAGTTGTCGCCTTAGTTTGCTCATTATTTTGTGTTTGAAGTTTTTTAATACTTTGTTCTGAAAGTGTTTTATAGCTTTCTGCTTCTGCAAGCAATTTGCTGCCTGGAAAACGTTGCTCAAAATCATTTACATCATTTATCACTTTGTCAAAGCGCTCCTCTTCTTTGTCTATGATACTCATTTCAGCGTATTTGTAATATGATTTTATAGAGCTTAGTGCATATGAATCGCTGTTCTCAGAATCAGGAAAGTCATCAATTAAAACCGAAAAGGCAACGCCTGCTGATTTATAATAACCGAGATCATAATACAATTTTGCATTATTAAATTCTTTTAATTCAAGTTTTTTTCTGCATATATCGATTATATCATTCGCCTCACTTATTCTTTTTGAATCCGGATGAGTGTTGATAAAGGCTTGTAATAACGCAATCGTTTTTGTAGTATTGGTTTGATCCAAATCTACTCTTGGCGATTGCTTGTAGTACGCCATACAACGCATAAATTCTGTTTCTTCAACTTTTGCGCTGTTAGGAAAGTTTTCACCGTAGGTTTTAAAAAGATTTTCTGCATTCACATAATCTTTTAAATAGTATGATGTGTATGCATATTTGTAATAAATATCTTCAAATCTTGCATCACCCTTAAACAATGGAAGCAAATCTGTATAAAGCTGCTGCGCCTTATCATAATCTTTGTTTGCATAATATTGCTCAGCCATCTTCAATTTATATTCCTTGTCTTTGCTTTTCATCACCTTTCCGAACCTGGAAGTGCAGGAAGCGAGTAATAAAAAACTAATTAGAATCCCGGGTAAAAATTTCATAAAACGTGCAAAGATAGTTTTTTCGGGCAAATTAAATATACGATGCGGTGGAATTACAGTTAATGAGTTAATAAAAACAAAAATCTGCCGTAATTATTCAGCCGTTTGTTTTCAAGTAAACTGTTTTCATAAATCATTGTCGAACTTTGCAAACAAATTCTTATTGATGAAACGATTATTAACCGTAATATTTATTTTTAATCTTCTTGTATTTTCAGCCCGGGCTCAAAATAATGCAGATGCGCAAAGTATTTTGAACAAAGCTGCGGCAAAAATTCAATCTTCTAAAGGCACGAGTCTTAGCTTCTCTTTAACACAAAAAGATAAGTTAGGCCACACAATTTCTTCATCCAAAGGCATAATGAAAGTGAAAGGTTCCAAATATTATATAAAGCAGGCTGGAAATGAAATTTACAATAACGGAGAACAAATTTGGAATTATGACGGACAAACAGAAGTAACGGTTGCAAAAGTGGATAATGATGATAACGATGCATTATCTCCCGAAAAAATTATTACTGGTTTTGACAAAAAAGATTTCGATGTAAAATTACTTTCTTCATCTGCTAATTACCAGGTACAGTTAACACCGGTTGACAAAAGAAAAAATTATAAACAGGTAATATTGTACATCAGCACATCAACAAATCTTATAACAAAAGCAATAATCACTGATAAAACAAATGCTTTTGTTGAAATAAATTTCACCAACATTACATTTAATAATACATTTCCTGACAACCAGTTCGTTTTTGATGCATCGAAGCATCCCGGAGTTGATGTAGTGAACCAATAAACTGATTTATAGTTACAAATTTTTTGCTCAGCTTTGCGTAATGCGGCAAAGAATAATAATTGCAATTGACGGCTATTCTTCCTGCGGAAAAAGTACGCTGGCAAAACAACTGGCAAAAGAACTGCATTACATTTATGCAGACAGCGGTGCCATGTACAGGGCTGTTACCTTATATTTTTTGCGCAACTCTATTCAGCTTACAGCTAAAAAACAAATTAAAGAAGCTTTAAAAGATATTCATATATCATTTGAGTTTAATGTTGATGCCGGAAAAAGCCATATTTTTTTGAATGATGAAAATGTTGAATTAATGATCCGCGACATGCTGGTAAGCGAAAAGGTAAGTGAAGTTGCTGCCATAAAAGAAATACGTGAGTTTGCAGTGGCCCAACAAAAAAAGATTGGACAAAATAAAGGCATTGTAATGGATGGACGGGATATTGGAACTACTGTTTTTCCGCATGCAGAACTAAAAATATTTATGACTGCAGATATTACTGTTCGTGTGGAGCGAAGGTTTAAAGAAATGTATGCGGTCAATCAAAACATAACAATTGAAGAAGTGAGAAGAAATCTTGAAATGCGGGATTATATTGATAGCAACCGGGAAGTAAGTCCATTAAGAAAAGCAAAAGATGCGATTGTAATGGATAATACAAGCCTTACTATGGCACAGCAATTGAAATTAGCTTTACAATGGGCTAATGAAAAAATTTTAGCCAATAATAAAACAACCATTGAAAAGATTTGAAGTGAAAGTATATGCATGAAATAGAGCCCTTTTATAACTGGCGTCATATTTATGTTGCTGAGGAGGATCCTAAATCTCCCTTTTTTGGACGTGTGTACAGCGAATTCGAATATTCACAGGCGGTTTACAATTATTATATTCATCCACAGTGGGATGAATTCGGCAGCCGGACACTTTACCTGAAAATAATTTATACAGATTACGAACTGGGTTATGCAATTATTGAAATGATAGGAGAGTGGAATGATGCGATTGAAAATGATATCATGACATTAAAAAGAGATGTGATTGATGTAATGATGGGTAATGGCATTAATAAATTTATATTGATAACTGAAAATGTTCTCAATTTCCACAGCGGTGATAAAGATTATTACCAGGAATGGTATGACGAAAATGCGGAATCGCATGGATGGGTTGTAGCATTAAATATGAGCGAAGCATCTAAATATGATTTCCAACGAAAAAAATTAGACCGCTTTATCGAATTAATGAGTATTGCTGACTGGAGAGTTTATAAACCCTATCATCTTTTTAGAAAAATCGAAGCTGCTATTAATAACCGGTTAGACTAATTCAATTATATAAGCACTTATATAATGTTAAACCCTTCTATTATTAAGTTTGTTGTATAAGTTTTGATCGTATATTTGCAGCGCCAATTCGAACATTCTTATTGGGTAATGCATACCAAATGCAATTTCTCTTGCGGTTGCCTGTTCATAGAAAGATTTTTATAGACTAAAAAGCAAATTATGAAACAGGAATTAAACAATTCAAAAATTTATCTTGAGCAGGAAGAGCTAAATAAGCTTGTAAGACAAACAAAAGAAACAGTAGCAGCGGGTATTAGTTTTGAAAACGAAAAGGAAACAAAAAACATATTCAGTGCTGCTGATCTCTGGAGAATTCAGCGA